>JBIKMF010000138.1:0-9466 GCA_044359425.1 Phycisphaerales bacterium | reverse complement strand
TCCGGATCCGCAGCGCGTTGGTTGTGCTGGGGCTGATGCTGTTCGTGGGGGCGTTGGCGATCCCAGCGGAGGCGGCGAAGGACGCGGCGTCAACGACGACGTGGCTGACGCCGCTGCAGATGCAGCGATCGCTGGTGTATCTGTTTTGCGGGTGTCTGCTGACGCTGTGCACGCTCGTGCACATCGGGCAGATCCGGGTATCGAGCGTGTCGGGGTTGGGGCTGCTGCTGCTTCTGGTGGCGGGGTACGCCGGGCTGATCAACTGCTACCACCTGGGGTTGGTGGAGGGGTTGGTCACCATCGTTTCGGCGGTCATGACGATCGGGAGCCTCTCGATCCTGCTGCCGAGCCTGATCCACTCGTGGGAGGACATCTGCCGGCTGTTGCGGGTGATCGTGTTCACATCGATCGTGTACGCGATCGCGGTTGTGATCCAGTTGGGGATCAACCGGACACCTCTGGTGGCGCCCAACGCGTTCCGGTTCCAGGGGATCTCGGGGAACCCGCAGTTCGTGGCGGTGCTGCTGGCGGTGGCGCTGACGACGACGGTTTTTCTGATTTTCAACGACCCGCAGAAGCGGTACAAGGGCGTGTACGTGGCGCTCACCTGCCTGAACGTGGTACTGCTCGGGTGGACGGGGTCGCGGACGGGCGCGCTGATGACGGTGATCGGGTTGACGTCGGTGCTGTACACGCGGCTTGGCAAGACGATCCTGATTGCGCCGTTCGTGATCGCTGGAGTCGCGGCGTTGATTCAGGTGATGGAGTCGATGGGGATCCGACTGGGGTTGGACCGGCTGACGTCGACGAGCGACACGCGGTCTGAGGCGTGGAGGAACCTGATAACCAATGCCCTCGAGAACCCGGTGTTCGGGGCCGGCACGAGGGGCGCGGGTGCGGCCGAAAACTCGTTTCTCCTGGCCACGGCCTCGTTCGGCTTCGGGTCGCTCTTCACTCTTTTGCTGCTGTCTGCGGCGGTGGCGGTGGTTTGCATGCGGCTGCTGATGATCCGGCGGAGGCTGGATCTGGGGGCGAGGCGCGTCGTCGATCTGATGATCGGGTTTTTCTGTCTTTACTTCGCGGGTTCGATGTTCGAGGGGTACATCATCGCACGAATCAACGTGATGCTGCCGCTCTTCCTGATCTTCAGTTCGATCACGACCCGTCTGTTCGAGTTCGAGGCGGCGAGCCGGCACTCGGGGACGTACAGCGAGGACCACGAGGGGACGGGGGTCTTCACGGAGAGTCCGGAGCAGGCGGCGTGACGGGGCTGCGTGCGGCGCTTGCACTGGCACGGGAAGATCGATCGCTGCACCGCGATCAGGTGCTGACCCGCGTGATCTTTACGACGCTGCGGGTGGGATCGTGGCTTCGCGAGCGTGTGGGATCGTCGGGGGCGTTGGGGCGGGTCTGGTTCAAGCTCTTCTACCTGCCGGTGGTGGTGGTCCATCGGAGCCTGTGCGTGCTCGCGGGGTGCGACATCCCGGTTGGCGCGCGGATCGGGCGTCGGCTGCGGCTGGTGCACGGGTTCGCGGGCATGTTCATGGCGACGCGGGCCGCGATCGGTGATGACTGCGTGTTCTTTCACCACGTGACGATCGGATCGAACTACCACACGTCGGACGATCCGGGAGCGCCGGTGATCGGGGATCGGGTCTTTGTGGGGGTGGGCGCGAGGATCATTGGGAAGATCACGGTGGGGGACGACGCGCGGGTCGGCGCGGGCGCGGTGGTGGTGACGGACGTGCCCGCGGGCGCAACGGCCGTGGGACCGAAGGCCCGGGTGATCGCGGGGAGCGCGAAGCCACTCAAGAGCGGGGCGCCGCCGGCGTGAGGCTACTCGACGGGCTCGGGGAGCAGAAGAACCGCACGCAACGGGCGGCGGAAGCGTGAAGGGCCCTGGGCGATGACGTCCTCGAGGTCGACTCGAAGGAGGAGTCGCGCGAGGGCCATCCATACGAGGACGCAGACCCCGCCGGAGACGAAGCAGCGTGTGACGTCGATGAGGGTGGTTGTCCAGGCCTGCAGCGAGCCCAGGCGGGAGAAGAGATCGCCCATGACCTGCTGACCGGCCCCGTACTCATCGAGCACGAAGGCGCCGGGGATGGAGTTCAGGACCCACGGACCGATCTGCGCGTAGTGGTCCACGAGGACGCCCGCGGCACCCGCGACGAGCGAGACGCCCCAGGCGGGGCCTGTCGCGCGGGCGAGTTGGCGGCTGTGCTGGTGGAGGGTCTTCATGAGCACGATCATGGCGACGCCGCGGCCGATGAGGAGTGCTACTCCCGTGAAGATGACGAGATCGCGGGCGAAGGGGTGAAAGGCCGCGGCGTAGACGGCGGCGATCATGAGCACGAGGCCTTCGAACCAGGTTGTGATGGAATAGCGGCGGGAGCGTTGGATGGCCATGAAGGTGGCGGTGGTGAGTCCGAAGGTGGCTTTCCAGGGGAAGAAGATGGCGAGGAGGATGACGGCGTCGGTGGTGGCGGACCATTTGCCGCGCCAGACGAGGTGTTCGAGCGGGTGGATGATGGAGGCGACGCCGACGCACGCGAAACACGCGGCGAGCATGAGTGAACGGAGGGCTCTGAGGTAGGCCTGAGCGAGGCGTTCGGGTTCGTTCCTCAACCTTGTGAGCGCGGGGAGGAAGATGACGAAGAGATTGTTGGAGAGCATGGCGCCGATCTGGCCGAGCAGCATGTAGCCCCAGAAGTAGTACCCGACCTGCTGCTTGCCGGAGGCATCGGACATGAAGAAGGGGAGGGCGACGTACGGGCCCCAATCGGTGAGGAAGTTCGCGACGGTGCCTTGGATCAGCGGCCAAGTCTCGGCGAAGATCTGTTTCCAGCGCTGGACCTGCGGGGCGAGACTCCATGGCGCATCGCGTGTGACGATGAAGCCGGCGACCGTTTCAAAGACAGCGGTGAGCACGACCGGCAGCGAGAGGCTAAGTTCGTTGTATCCGGCCCACGCGAGCGCGACGGTAAAGACCTGGCGGAGGATGCCGGAAACCGTGAGAAGGGTGGTGAGGGAGCGAAATCGCATCTGCGACCGGAGCCGCGCCTGGGCGATCGTTCCCGGGGTGCCGAGCGGGAGGGACGCGGCCATGACCAGGAGCATGGGGCCGACGTGGGAGTCGTTCGCCCAGTACTTGCCGAGGGGGTAGGCGAGGAGGGCCATAAGAAGGCCAGCACCGGAGTTGTAGACGAGGGCGATGAAGAAGCCGGGGCCGACGTTTCGGTCAAAGTCGTCCGTTCCTTTCTGGACAAGCCAGTTGGGAATGGAGGCGTCGCGGGCGAGCATGATGAGGCCGGCGGCGGTGGTGGCGAGGGCGAAGCTATTGAAGTGTTCGGGGAGGAGCCACCAACCGAGGAGCCCCTGAGCGATCGTGGTCGCGAGCTTGGAGATGATGGTCGCGAAGAACATCAGGGTCATCCCGCCGCCGACGGTGCGGCCGAGCGCGGCCTGCTGGGCCGGCGCGGGAGGATTTTGTTCGGGAGTCACGGCCATGGTGGTGCTTATTCTTCGGCGATCGGAGAGAGGTCAAGGGACCCGGGTAGTTTGTTCCGATAGATGGTGAGTCAAGAGCAGGGTCTATTCGCGCACGTCCTGCCGAAAACCCTGTAGAATGAGACTTGTCGGTTTTGAGCTTCCGGGCGAGTGTTTGCCGCGGAAGAACGCGGGACCTCCACGATCGAGGCGCGCTAGATCTGGTGTCGCTGTCGTCGGGGGTTGTGGTGTTTTTTTTCCTATATGAGAAGCAGCGTGGGCGGATCGCCCCGCCGGGGTTCACCCATCAGACCGCGCCGATGGGCGGGGGATGGTTGTGCGTTGGCGCGTCGCCGGGGTCGGGTGCTCGTGTCACGATGGGCGATGGCGGGAAGGTTGGACTGACGGAGATTTGGCACGGGTCTGGGCAACGGGTTCGATCGCGGATTGAGGCGAGCGAGGTTGCGGGCGGTGTGCGGATAGAAGCGGAGCGCGCGTTGGACGGTGCGCGCCGAGTGTACGTGGCGCGCGTGCCCGGAGGGGTGGCGGTCGCGAGCCATGTGGCCGTGCTCAAGAGCTTGGGGCTGAGCGTTCAGGTGGAGGAGAGTTCACTGGCGGAAGCGATGCTGTACCGCTTTGTGATGGCCCCGCGAACGTTGTTCCGCGGCATCGGGCAGTTGCGTGCGGGGGAGCGGCGGCAGATTGACGTTGACGATCGAGGGGTGCGGGAGCAGACGCTGGCCGTGTTCCGGGCGGAGGCTGGTACCGGGCAGGTGCGAGCGGAGGAAGCGGGAGACAGGATCTGGGATCAGCTTCTTGCGGTGCACCGGGCCTATGGGATCAAGGCGGCGGAGTTTGGGACGTTGCTGTCGGGGGGGTTGGATTCCTCGATTCTGACGATGATCGGCGCGGCGCTATACGACCGGAAGCGAACGTACTCGTGTTCGTATGGGTTGGAGCCGGCGGAGTCCGACCGGGAGCTGCAGTATGCGCGCACTGCCGCGGCGTGGCTGGGGACGGAGCATGAGGTCCTGGTGCCGACGCGAGCGGAGTACCTGCACAGCGTTATCGATTGCGCGTTGGACGCGGAGCAGTCATCGCTGCACCTGCAGAGCGCGTTGGTGAATCTGGTGGTGAGGGAGCGGCTTGCACCGGGAGGGGTTCGAACGTGGACGTGTGGCGAGGGGGCGGACGGGGTGTTTGGGCAGAAGATACAGCGGCTGGTTGGGGAGTTTGATCGGCGGCCGTTGGCGAAGTTTGGGCTGGGTCTGGGGCTTTCACGTGTGGTACTGGGCCGGATCTCGGCGATGACGAACCGGTACGGGATGCTGGCGGACATGGCGGGGCGGGTGTGGGGGCCGGGAATAGACATCCGGGATCCGCGGCACGTGCTGTGGTCGACGGCGATTTTCGGTGAACGGGAGTGGGTTGGTCGTCACATGAAGGGCGATCCGACGGCGGGTCGCGTGGAGTGCTTGAGTCCGTACGCGGACGGGAGCGACCACGAGAAGTTCTTTGCGTTGAACCTTCTGGGGGAAGTGACGGAGACGCAGTGTGTGTGGGCGTCGGAGAGCGAGAGGTCTGGGGTTGAGGCGATCTATCCGTTCACGGCACCGGAGTTTGTGTCGGAGGTGAACAAGGTGCCGTGGGAGTTGAGGCTGGAGCGACCCAAGGGCCTCCTCCGGGACACGTCGGTGCGGAAGGGGCTGCCGCGCGGGATCGCGGAGCGGCCGAAGGCGTCGTTCGATATCAGGCCCTCGTTTTATGGGCCAAGAGGCTCGATCCTGGACCCGCTGGTGCGGGTTTCGGCGGGCGGATTCGATGCGGGTCTGCTAGACTCACTGCGTTCAACGAATGTCTTCCGCAGTCAGATGTTCTTTACGGCTCTCAATGTCGGCCTTGTTCGCCGGCACTTCGAGTTGGGGCACACACGAGAGCAACTCCATGAGGAGTTGAACGCCTCAATTCGAGACCTTGGGGTTTGGGAGCAGATGACAGCATCGGCGCAGGTTTCCGCGGGGTGACGGAACGCCGGTGGGCCCTGTTGTGTCACGGGGTCGAGCCAGAGGATTTGTCATGTTTTTGGTGGCATTGAGTGGTCAGCAGGGGGAAGGGGCCCCCGACCGGATGAAGGTGCTGAGGCGACCGTGCGCAGGAGGGTGGGCAACGGTCGGGGCGGGTGAGTTGCTGGGGGTGATGAGCGAGCGTGAAGGGGTGATTGAGACGGGGGAGAGTCTTCCGTCGCGTGCGGGGGGGAAGCGGTACTCGCTGGTGAGCGCGGAGATCGACCTGCGCAGCGGGTGCGCGAAGGTGCTGCGGCGGATGAACTCGGGGCGGCACGTGTACTACGCGGAGCACGCGGGGGGCGTGTATGTCGCGAGCCACATCAAGTTGTTGAAGGCGATGGGGGTGCCGATCGAAGAGAATCCGGCGAAGCTGCCGGAGGTCTTTCAGTATCGGTACGCGATGCCCGGGAGCACGCTGCTGAAGGGCGTGCGGCAGTTGCAGGCGGGTGAGGAGATCACGATCGCGCGTGGGGAGCGGGGCTGGTCGGTGCGGACGACGGCGGTGTTCTCACCTCCGGAGGCGGGGGGCGGGAGCGACGATCTGGTGGGGGACTGCCAGCGGGCGCTTGAGCGGGTGCACGACGAGGGGGAGTTTGATCCGTCGCGGTTTGCGGTGTTGTTGAGCGGGGGGCTGGACTCCTCGATCCTCACGAAGATCGCGTCGATGCGGCTGGGGGTGCGGGGATCGTGGTCGTGCGCGTACCCGTTTGAAGATCCGAACGATGACCTTGAGTACATGTACGCGACGACGGCGGCCAAGAGCCTGGGGATGGACCACCGGGTGCATGTGCCCACGATGGCGACGTACCTGAGGGGTCTGGTGGATTGCGTGTGGCATGCGGAGCAGCCGCTGATCCATCTGCAGACGGTGCTGCTGTACTCGATTTTCCGGGATCGGCTCGCCCCGACGGGGGTGAACGTGGTGTCGTGCGGTGAGGGTGCCGACGGGATGTTCGGCTTTCGCTTCCACCAGTTTTTGAACTACCTCTCGAAGCGGCCGCTGCACCGCGCCGGGCTTGGGTTTCCGCTCTTCAAGTGGCCGATGCGGTTCATGGCGCGGCAACTGAACCGGTTCGGGCTGGTCGCGGAGATGGCGGGCCGCAAGTACGACCGGGGGACGCCGCTGGGAGATCCGGATCACATCCTGTGGTCGCTGGCGATGTTCGGGTATGAGCCGTGGATCCGCAAGGCGTTTGGGTGTACGCGGCGTGACATCGTGCGTGGGCGTGCGGAGGGGATGGCTCCGTTTGCGGGTCGAGAGCTGCTGGATGCGGTGTCGATCCTGGGGTTCCTGAGCGAGGGCACGGAGACGCAGGTGGTGTGGAGTCTTGTGGGTGAGGGGGCGGGGGTGGGGGTGTTCTACCCGTATCCGAACCCGGAGTTGATCGACCGGGCGTACCGGATTCCGTGGGAGCAGAAGCTGGCGGAGCCGAAGGCGGCGCTGCGGAACGTGGCGCGGTCGCTGGGGATCGAAGAGTTCATCATCACCCGACCGAAGGCGGCGTTTGGGATTCGTTCCGAGAAGTACGGACCGAGAAACAGTGTGTTTGAGCCGTTGGTGCGGGTGGCGGCGAAGGGGTTTGATGAGGGGCAGTTGCGGTCGCTGCAGAGTCCGGAGATCTACCTGTCGCAGATGCTGTACACGGGGATCAACATGGGGATCTGGCGTCGGCTGTTCCTGATGGGGGACACGGTGGAGACGCTGCACGAGGAGTTGAACCGTGCGATGCACGATCTGGGGTGCAGGGAGCGGTTTGAGGCGGAGGGTCGGGTGGCACCGATGATCGGGGGCTGAGGCCGGGTCCTTGCGCAAGTCGGTGGATTATGCGGGGTTGCGAAGGCTTGGCTATTGTTCCCGGCGTCACCGGATCGATCGGTGCGCTTTGGGAGCTGCTGCATGCACGTCCGCCGTTTTGTCGCCGTACTGCTCGCCTCTGCCGGGCTGACCGTGGGTCATTGCCTGGCGCAGGAGAGCGCCCCGCTGCCGGTTGATCCGAACGTGGTGCAGGGGGAGTTGCCCAACGGGCTGCGGTACATGGTGCAGCGGCATTCGAACCCGCAGGGGCGTGCGGTGATGTGGATGCACATCTCGAGCGGGTCGCTGAACGAGACGGACCCGCAGCGGGGGATTGCGCACTACCTGGAGCACATGGCGTTCAACGGGTCGACGAACTTTCCGCCGGGCGAGGTGATCAAGTTCTTCGAGGGGATGGGGATGACGTTCGGGCGCGATCAGAACGCGTTCACGAGCTTTGACCAGACGGTGTACCAGCTTTCGCTGCCGGACGTGAAGGACGAGACGCTGACGCGCGGGCTGACGTTCTTCCACGATGTGGCGCGGGGCCTGTTGCTGCTGGACAGCGAGATCGAGAACGAGCGGCAGATCATCCTGGAGGAGAAGACGTCGCGGAAGAGCGCCCAGAGCCGGATCTCGGAGGAGATGATCCGCCGGGTGTTGCCGGGCTCGACGTTCGGCGATCGACTGCCGATCGGCACGGACGAGACGATCGGGAGCGTGAAGCGGCCGGACTTCCTGGACTACTACAACCGCTACTACGTGCTGTCGAACATGACGCTGATGGTGGTGGCGGACGAGGATCCGGCGAAGGTGATCGGGCTGGTGGAAGGGGTGTTCGGGAAGGACACGCAGCGGGTGCCGACGCCCGAGGACCGGCCGGTCGGGGTGAAGCCGTACGAGAGTTCGTTCGCGGTGGTGGTGACGGATCCGGAGATGCCCCGGGCGCAGGTTTCGATCGCGCACGTGGACAAGCCGCTGCCGCCGTCGATGACGAAGGCGGATCTGCGGCGGGAGTTGGTGGACGTGCTCGCGGGTCAGGCGTTCAACCGGCGGATGGAGGATCTCAAGAGCGGCGGGGAGATGGTGGGCCAGTTCGTGTTCTGCGGGACGAATCAGACGGCGGGGGTCTTCCGCGAGGCGCAGGTGATGTCGATGGGCAAGCCGGCGGACTGGAAGCCGATGCTCGAGCAGATCGCGCGCGAGTTGCTGCGGGCGCGCGAGTTCGGGTTTACCGAGAGCGAAGTGGAGCGGGCCCGCAAGTCGGCGATGTCGGGGATGGAGCAGCAGGCGGAGCGCGAATCGACGCAGCAGGCCGGTCGCATCATCGGACGGCTGAACCAGACGGTCGCGGCGGGCGAGCGTCCGATGTCGGCGGCGCAGATGCTGGAACTCGGCAAGGAGATCCTGCCGACCATCACGGCGTCCGATGTCTCGGCGTACTTCAACTCGGAGTTCCGGATCGACGCGGTGCGTTTCTCACTCTCGACGAGCCCCGATGGTGCGCCGACCGAGGCGGAGCTTCTCGAAGCGGGCAAAGCGGCGTTGGCGGTGAAGGTTGAGAAGCGCGAGGAGGGCGCGAAAGCCGCGTCGCTGATGGCCAAGGCTCCTGGGCCGGGCGCGGTGGCGGAGTCTTCCGTGCACGAGGCTTCGAAGGTGTGGTCGGGCTGGCTGAGCAACGGCGTCCGCGTGCACCACCGGTTCATGGACGAGGAGAAGTCCTCGGTGACGGTGAGCATCGCGTTGTACGGCGGTGACCTGCACGAGACCAGCGCGACGCGCGGGCTGACGGAAGCGGCGACGACGGCGTGGGGCCGGCAGCGTGCGACGGGGTCGCTGACCTCGACGCAGATCCGCGACCTGATGACGGGCAAGAAGGCGAGCGTGGGCGGGGGCGCGGGCGAGGGCGGGCTGGGGCTTTCGATCAGCGGCTCGCCGGAGGATCTGGAGACGGGGTTCCAGTTGGCGCACCTGATGCTGACGGACCCGAAGATCGAGCCGACGGGGCTGGCGGACTGGAAGACGCTGCAGAAGCAGTCGCTGGAGGTCGCGGAGAAGGACCCGGGCGCGATCTTCGGCCGGCTGCTCCCCGAGGCGCTCTACCCGGCGGGCGAGG
>JBIKMF010000137.1:0-9483 GCA_044359425.1 Phycisphaerales bacterium | reverse complement strand
TATTCTGATCGCGCAGTATCGGCAGGAGCACGACGGGAAGTTGCCGAAGACGCCGGCGGACCTTGATTCTCCGGGTGCGTTCAACGACCGGTGGGGGAAAGAGATGACGTTCACGTTCGGGGAGGGGGTTGCGGGTAAGGTGACGGTGACGTACCGCTCCGCGGGGCCGGACGGGGAGATGAACAACGCCGACGACGTGACCACCACGGGCGATCTCCCGTTCTGAGGATGATTGGGATGAGCGACAAGGTCGGCCAGAGCAACCTGGAGTCGAACGGGCGAGTTGATCCGTCGCAGACGCCGAGCGCGGTGATCCGGTTGGTGGATCAGAGCGGTGTGCAGTGGACGTACGGGTCGATTCACGATGTGCCGATCGAGCAGCGGTCGCTGCTGCCGGAGTCGATTGTTGATCTGAACATGTTCGAGTCCCCTCCGAATCGCGACCCGTGGCAACCGGCGCCGGAGTCGATCGCGGCAGTGGAGATCGCGGAGCCGAAACGGCCGAACCTGATGGTGTGGCTGATCGGGATCGCGATGGTGGTCTCGCTCGTGGGCATTGTGGCGGCGGTGTGGATCTTGGTGAGTTAGGCGGGGCTACTGCTTTTCGCCGGTGGCTTTCCAGGCTGCTTCGAGGGCTTTGGGGTCGCACTTTGCGCCGGACTCGGGGTTGAACGCGCCCAGGCGGGCTTCTTCGAGCAACCAGCGGTAGTGTTCGACGGGTTCGGGGAGGCGTCCGGGCTGGAGCGTCCATTCGCCCGCGTCGACGTTGACGGTCGGCGCGACGCGCCGGGCCTGCGGGAGCGGCGCCTTTGTGTTCGTGGGCTTGGTCTTGGTCTGTTCGCCGGCGTTTTCCGCGGCGGCGCGATCGGCGGTCATCGCGCGGGCGATCCAGCCTGTGTACTTCTTCCAGTGCGGACCGAAAAGGGCGAGTGCGCCGGTTTCGACACCGGAGCCGTCTTCGCGGAGGCGGAAGAGACGCTCACGCATGGCTTCTGCGTAGCGTGCGTAGTGGCGGAGGCGTTCCCAGGGGGTGTGGATGATGAATCCGCGCGGCATGAGGTACGCGGCGTGCTCGCGGATGTCGGCGACGCTGATCGCCCAGATCCGCGGCGTTCCGCTCGCGATGCGGCTCGCGACCTTGTGGCGTGCTTCGAGTGCGCGGAAGATGACGCCGCAGACGTCGATGGTGGTCTGGCCGAGGCGGCCCCAGTGGGAGACTTGGCGGGCTTCGAACTCGTCGCGCGAGGTCACCGGTGCCTGACCGAGCATGAACGCCGATTCGCACGAGAGGCAGATCAGCGCGTCGCGGAGTTCCTCGGTGGTGCCGAGTGGCTTGTACTGGCGCGCGGCCTCCTGCCAGGCCTGCATGGACTCGATGCGGGCGCCGAGCTCGTCGCGTGCGGCGAGGGCGAAGAGCCTGCGCACACCGAACCACGTGTGAACCTGCGCGGCGCGTGGGGTGGGCAGGAGCGAGACGCGGATGCTGTCGCCGGCGTCGATGAGGCTTGGGTAGCTTGTTGCCTGGCCGTCTGCCTTTGATTCCGCGGGGAGTGGGTCGAAGTCCCACGTGGTGATCCCCGAACGCTCGAAGAGCTTCTTGGCGGCACCGGCTTGTGCCCGGGTGAGCCGGCCGGCGAGCTGCGTGCGGAGCGCGGCGAGATCGCGACCCGCGGCGAGTTCCTTGCCGTGTTCATCCACGACGAGCACGCGGATGCGGAGGTGATCGGGAACCGCCTTCTCGTCGAAGGCTTCGGCGGGGACGTCGACCGAGTGCAGGATGCGAAGGACTTCGGCGAGCGCTTCGGGCAGCGTGGATTCGCGCCAGGTGAGCAGCGAGGCCGCGTCGGCGGCGGTTTGCTGGAGTGGGGCTTTGCGTTCGAGGTTCTCGCGGTCGCTTCGGGGGAGGGCTTTCAGGAGCGCGTGGGTCTTCTCGGCGAGCATCCCGGGCACGACCCACGCGAGGGCCTCGGCGCGGGCGTCGGGGAGGCGCAGGAGCGGGAGCTTGATGGTGAGGCCGTCCTCTTCCTTGCCGGGCTCCCAGGCGTAGGCGAGTGCGCAGGGGTTGCCATCGCCGGGGCTGATTGCATCGGGGAAGGACGAAGGCTCTGAAGCGGCGGCGGCTTCGGCGTTCAGTACCTCGGCTTCGCTCAGGTGCAGCAGCCGCGGCGAAGCTGGGCTGGCGGCGGCGTACCACGTGCGGAAGGATGCGGCGTCGGTGACGGAGCTGGGGATTCGTTCGGCGAACCACTGCGCGATGGCGTCGGGGTCTTTCACGACGTTGCGGCGGCGGAGCTTGGTCTGGACGGCCTTGGCCCGCGCGAGCACGTCGGCGTTGTGGCGGACGAAGGGCGAGTCGTCGTTCCAGAGATTCTCGGCGAGCGCGTGGCGGAGGAAGAGGCGGCGGGCCTGCGCGGGGTCGAGCGGGGCGAGTGGCACGCGTCGCCGCGGCACGACGGCGAGCCCGCGGAAGGTGACGCGTTCGAACGCGGTTGCGGACATGGTTTCGCGGTCGAACGAGGCGTCGGCGAGTTCGTGGCGGAAGACCTGCGGCGCAACGACGCCGATCCACTCGGGATCGATGCGGGCGACGGTGCGTGCGAAGACGCGCGAGGTCTGGACGATCTCCGCGGCGACGATCCACTTCGGGGCCTTCTTGAAGAGCGCGGAACCGGGGAAGATGGAGGCCTTGAGCCCGCGAGGACCGGAGTACTCGAAGCTGCCGCCGGCTTCGTCGCGGCAGAGCACGCTGGCGAGAAGCCCGGTGAGCAGTGTTTGATGGACTCGCACGGCGTCGCGCTCGGTGCGGGTTGCTTTGAGGCCGACGTCCTCGCACAACTCGCGGAGCTGGTGGAACGTGTCGATCCATTCCCGCATGCGCGAGTGCGAGACGAAGTGCTCGCGGCACCACGCGCGCAGGCCCGCGCCGCCGTCGTCGCCTTTCTCGTGGTACTCGTCCCAGATGTTGAGCAACGTGAGGAAGTCGGAGGTTTCATCGCGGAAGAGCGAGTGCGCGGCGTCGGCCTGCTGCTGCCGATCCATCGGCCGCTCGCGGGGATCCTGGATGGAGAGTGCCGCGGCGAGGGGGAGGACGTCGCGGAGGCACCCGAGCTCCGAGCCGGCGAGGAGGACGCGGCCGATCTTGGGGTCGAGCGGGAGTCGGGCGAGGCGGTGGCCGAGGCGGGTGAGTTCGGCGCCGGGTTCTTCGCCGTCGAGTGCGCCGAGTTCGAAGAGCGTGGCGTAGCCCTCGCGGATGGCGGCGGCGGTGGGTGGCTCAACGAAGGGGAAGCGATCGACGGGCCCGAGCTCGAGGGACTTCATCTTGAGGATGACTGCCGCGAGGCTGGTGCGGAGGATCTCGGGGTCGGTGAACTTCGGTCGTTCCTTGAAGCTCTCCTCGGCGTACAGGCGAACGCAGACGCCTTCGGAGACGCGGCCGCAGCGGCCGGAACGCTGCTCGGCGGATGCTCGGGAGATTGGTTCGACGAGCAGACGCTGGACTTTCGAGAGGTGGTCGAACCTGCTGATCCGCGCGTACCCGCTGTCGATGACGTAGCGGATGCCGGGGATCGTGAGCGATGTTTCGGCGACGTTGGTGGCGAGGATCACGCGCCGGCGGTCGCCGGGGTGGAAGACGCGGTCCTGTTCTTCCGCGGAGAGTCGCGCAAAGAGCGGGAGAATCTCGGCGTCGGCGGAATCTTCGCGGCGGAGGGTGTCGGCGGCGTTGCGGATCTCACGCTCGCCCGGCAGAAAGACGAGGATGTCGCCCTTGGGGAGGCGCGGGGAGCACAGGTCGCGCACGGCGTCGGCCACGGCGAGGGAGACGTTGCGGTCGGGGTCGTCGTCGCGCCCGATGGGCCGGTACTTGATGGTCACGGGGAACATGCGCCCCGAGACTTCGATGACCGGTGCGACCGTTGGGCCCCCGAAGTGCGCGCTCAGCCGCTGCGGATCAATCGTTGCGGAGGTGATGATGACCTTGAGGTCGGGCCGCCGCGGCAGCAACGTGCGCAGGTACCCCATCAGGAAGTCGATGTTGAGGCTGCGTTCGTGGGCTTCGTCGATGATGATCGTGTCGTACCGCGTCAGGGCCGGGTCGTTCTGCGTTTCGGCGAGGAGGATGCCGTCGGTCATCAGCTTGATCGCGGTTGCTTCGCTCGTCTGGTCGTTGAATCGCACCTGCGCACCGACGGCTCCACCCAGCGGCACGCGGAGTTCCTCGGCGATGCGGGCAGCGACGCTGCGGGCCGCGATCCGGCGGGGCTGGGTGTGGCCGATCATGCCCGCCGCGCCGCGTCCGAGTTCGAGGCAGATCTTCGGGAGCTGCGTGGTCTTTCCCGAGCCGGTTTCTCCGCACACGACGCAGACTTGATGCGCGGCGATCATCGCGGCGATCTCGGCGCGGCGCGCGGAGATCGGGAGTGCGTCGTCAAACGTGGGGCGCGGGAGCAACGAGCGTCTCTTGCGCACTTCCGCGAGCGAACTCGTGAGCCGTTCGCGAAGTCTGGGCATAGCGTCCGCGCGGGCCGTGGCGTCGGCGAGGAGTTCGAGGAGCTCGGGCCGGTCCGCGGTGCGGGCGGCGTCGATCTCGGCGCGGAGCGTGGAAAGCTGTGGGTCGGTGCTCACGTCGGAGTCTAAGCCCCCTCGCGGTCCTCTCGCCCGCACTCGGGGCAGCGTCTTGGTGCGTCGGAGGCGGATTTCAGGCCGCGGAGGGTGTAGCCGCAGCCTTTGCAGTGGTCGTGCTCGCGGTGGGTCCAGAAGCGGTACGCGAAGGCCCAGAAGAAGAACCCCGAGACCGCAAGGGGACCCCACACGGGAATTCTCGCGTACCACCAGGTGGGGTACGAGGCCCACTCGAAGGTGGTGTTCACACCGGTGCCGCCCTGCATCCACAGGGACCACTTCCCGCGGGGTGCATCGTCGCGCTCGATGTTGAGTCTTCCGGCCGTGAGGTAGACCTTGGTCCGGGGCGTCGAAACGCCGGTCCACGCGACGACGGAGAGGATGGATGCGCCGGCAAGAACGGCGAAGATCACCGCCGCGAGCAGGGCGCCGAGTCGTCGTCTTCGTCGTTCGCGCGTGACGCGTTCGGGATCTGACATCGGCGAAGCGTATTCCTCGATGGCACGGTGCGCGCTGTGGTGCGCGGTGTGATATCATGGTCCTTCCGGCAAGGAGGCTTCCATGGACCGAGCTCTCGTCAAGACCGCTCTCGCATTGCTTGTGCTCGCGAACGCCCGTGGCGTTCTCGCTCAGGAGTCCTCGCAGCCCGAGCGATCTCCGCGGGATCTGGCCGAAGTCCCCGTCGCCCCGAACAAGCCCGCGGTGCAGCCATCGGCCATCCCCACGGTGCCCGGACTCGGTGCCGCGAGCTACAACGTCCCCGGTCGGCGTTTCCTCCCCGAGGGCACGTTTCTGACGGGTCTCTCGGGCACCTTGATTCGGACCACGAAGAACGACATCGTCTTCCTCCCCGAGGAGCCCTCGAAGGACAAGGCGAGTGAGCCGGCATCGCAGCCTTTCGTGCTCGTGCCGTCGCAGAAGCTGGCGCAGCTCGATGCCGCGACGAAGGCCCTGGATGCAACGACGCGTGTGAACATCTCCGGGCAGGTCTTCGTCTATCGCGATCGCCAGTATCTGCTGACGAGCGCGTACGCGGTGAAGCCCAACGTGGTGCAGCCGGAGCCCGCGCCCGCCACGGACGATGTGCCGGCGGATGCGCCCAAGGCCGAGCCGGCGAACGACCCGCGCGTCGGTGATCTCATCCGAGAGCTCGAGAGCGAGCGTGGAACCGAGCGGCTGCTCGACCCCGGCACCGTTCCGAGCCCGACCGCTCCGGACGCCGCGGAGGATCCGGAGAAGCACCCGCTCGCGAACGAGGGGACGCTGTTGTCCAACAAGCGTGGCCGGCTCGTGAGGCTCCGCGAGCTCGGTGGCCGACTCGCCTTTGCCTTCGACAACGACCTTAACAGCCCGACCGCGAAGCCGATGGTGATCGTGCCGTGCGCGATGCTGAAGTCGATGGAAGAAACTGCCGCCAGCCGCGGCGATTCGCTCTCATTCAACGTCAGCGGGCGGGTGCTGGTGTACGAGGGGCGGAACTACCTGCTGCCCGCGTTCTTCCAGGTTCGCCAGCCGGGCGACATCAAGCCGTTGCAGTGAGTCTCGCGCGGATCGCGTCGAGCACCTCGTGAACAGAGATGCGGGCCATCAGTGCCGCGCCGCCGGTCGCGTTCTTGTGGTCCATGTTGTCGTTGGGGGAGACGTGCTGCAGCACGTCCCGCTCGCGCGCGTAGGGGCCGACGCGGTTGACCCGGGTGGGTCCGAAGAGCGCGACGACCGGGCGGTTCAAGCCCACGGCGATGTGGAGCGCGGCGGAGTCGTTCGCCACGACGCACGCCGCGTGCGAGAGGAGTTCCATCAACTGCGCCAGGCTGGTGGCGCCGACCAGGTCCACCACGCCCGCGCCGCCGTCGGCGCATCGCAGCAGCGGGCCGATCTGATCGCGTTCGGACTTCGCGCCCACCAGCACGCAGGTGACTCCCTGTGCGCGGAGCGCCTCGGCCACCGCGGCGAATCGCTCAGCGGGCCACTGCTTCCCCGGCCAACGGCTGGTGGGGGCGAGCACGACGTAGCGGGAGAGGCCGCGGGATGCGGCGAAGCCGTCCGCGGCGGGGGGCACGTAGAGCCGCATCTCGTCGGGGCCTCGACGGGCGTCGAGCCCGAGGGCTTCGACGAGCGAGAGCATGCGGTCGACGGTGTGGGTTTCGATGGACGCGGGGACGCGCGTGGTGTAGGCGATGGGTGCGCACTCGCGAGCGTCGGAGTGACCGACACGCATGCGAGCCCGTGTGGCCCACGCGAAGAGAGCGCTGCGGGCGAGGCCTTGGCAATCGAGCACGAGGTCGTAGCGTGGCTGCTTGAGCGTGGAGAGGAAGCCCGCGATCGCGGGGAGGTTGAGCGAACGCGTCCAGCGGCCGAAGTCGGCGCGCGGGAACTTAAAGACGTGCGAGAGCGCGGGGTGCGCGATGATGACGTCGGCGAAGGAGTCTTGGACGAGCCAGTCGATTCGAGCCTTCGGGAAGGCGGCACGGAGCGCAACCAGCACGGGCACCGAACGCGCGACGTCTCCTAGTGCGCTGGGGCGGATAATGAGGATGCGTTCGGGGTCGGGCATCGGAGGGGAGGATAGCGAGTCGGCGCCGGTACGCGTCGGGCTGCGGGTTACGTTACCCCACAACCGCCGACAGCACCTCACCCACCGTTGTGACGCCCGATCGGACCTTCGTCACGCCGTCGTCGATCAGCAGGCTCAGGTTGCCGCCCGCGCGCGCCATCGACGCGATCTCCGGGCCGGACTTGCGTTCCATGATCCCGTGCCGCAGCACGTCGTCCACGCACAGCAGTTCGTAGACGCCCAGCCGTCCGCGGAAGCCGGTGCCGCGGCACTGCCGGCACCCGACGCTATTCATCATCCGGTCGCCCGCCACGGGGGCGTACCCCATGGGCAGTTCAACCTCGCCGGGCGCGGCTTCCACGCCGCAGAACGTGCACAGCCGCCGCACCAGCCGCTGCGCGAGGATTCCTTCGACGGAGGACGACACAAGGAACGGCTCGACGCCCATGTCCAGCAGGCGCGTCGTCGCGCCGCACGAGTCGTTCGTGTGCAGCGTCGAGAAGACCAGGTGGCCGGTGAGCGAGGCCTGGATCGCGGTTTCGGCCGTTTCCTTGTCGCGGATTTCACCGATCATCACGACGTCGGGGTCGTGACGCAGGATGGACCGCAGGCCGCTCGAGAAGTCGAGGCCCACCTTGTGGTTGACCGGGATCTGGTTCACGCCCGCGACGTGGTACTCCACCGGGTCCTCGATGGTGATGACCTTCACCTCGTCGCTCACGATGCGGTTGAGCGAGGCGTACAGCGTCGTCGACTTGCCCGAGCCCGTCGGCCCGGTGACCAGAAGGATCCCGTGCGGCCGCTGGATCAGCCGATCCCAGCGGTCCAGCACCACTCCCGGCATCCCGAGATCGTTCAGCGACATCAGGACCGCCGCCTTGCTCAGCACGCGGAGCACGACGCCCTCGCCGTGCAGCATCGGGATCACGCTCACACGCAGGTCGTATTCCTGCGGGGGTTGGCCCTGGGCGCGGACCTTCATCGCGAGGCGCCCGTCCTGCGGACGACGCTTCTCGGCGATGTTCATGTTCGACATGATCTTGATGCGAGAGATGATCGCGGCACCGAACCGGTTGATCGTCGCGGGAACGTTCGCGCGCTGGAGCACGCCGTCGATGCGGTATCGGACCGTCAGCTCGTGCTCGTACGGCTCGATGTGCACGTCCGTCGCGCGGTCCAGAATCGCCTCGGTCAGCACGTCGTTCACCAGCTTGATGACCGACGCCTCCTGCGCCTGCTCGATCTCGTCGCCGGCCTTGGGCTCCACGAGCAGCCCCGCCTGTCGGTCGAGCCCCTCGGCCATCGCGTCCAGCGTATCGCCGCCCACGCCGTAGTTGGCGCGGATGAACTTGTGCAGATCGTCCTCGTCCGCGAGCGCCAGCTCGATCGAGCAGCCGGTGAGCAGCCGCAACTCATCGAGCCCGGCCAGATCCGTGGGGTCGCTCGTCGCCACCGTCAGCGTCGTCGCGTCCTTCGCGATCGGCACGCACCGCTGCCTGAACACAACCTTCGCGGGCAGCACACCGAGCAGCGAGGGATCCACCGACAGCCCCGCGAGATCCACCACCGGCAGGTGAAACTGCTCGCTGACCGCCCGCAGCACCTGGTCGCGGCTCGCGAACCCCAGCCGCATCAGCACCCGGTCCAGACGCTCACCGCTCGACGATTGCTCGACGTTCGCGCGGTCCAACTGGACCTGCGACAATACCCCCTGCTCCAGAAGCAGCTCGCCGATGTGCATGACCAAGTGTAGTGGAACATCGCCCCGCGGGGAAGCGAATTCCCCGCGTCCGAGAAGGCCCCAAGCCCTTCCCTAGCCCGGGTACGTGCAGCAGGTCCGATCAGTCTCCCACACGGTCACCGCCTTCAGTTCCGCCCCCGCCTCGCGCACCCGCGCCGACAGCAGCCCAAAGAACACCATCGCGATGTTCTCGACCGAAGGGTTAAGCCCCCCCGGTTGCCGGAACTCCTCCGTGTCTTCGTTCAGGTGCCGGTGATCGAACCGATCCAGGATCGCCGCCTTCGCGATCGTCTCCATCACCGCCAGCGTAAACGTGTTCCGCGCCGCCGAAGCTGAATCGATCGCGACGCACGGCTCGAACTGGTAGTTGTGCCCGTGCCCGCGCGGGTTGTTGCACTTGCCGTACAGCCGACGATTCTCCTCGTCCGACAGAGCCGGGTTGTGCAGCCGGTGAGCCGCCGCGAAATCGAACTTCTGCCGCATCAGCACATGACCCATGCCTCTCGCCTCCATCTCCAGCGCGTACGTCGGCGTGACCTGCCACCGCAGCGTGTGCAGCAGCCCGCCC
>JBIKMF010000521.1:0-2505 GCA_044359425.1 Phycisphaerales bacterium | reverse complement strand
CAGACTCACCGCCCGGCTCGCCGATTCCACCGTCTCCGTCAGCTTCTGCAGCCCCCTGTGCTCCAGATTGATCGCCAGCCGGTTCTTCTTCACCTGACCAACGATCCACCGGATCTCCCGCGGCAGATCCTCCGCCAACTCCGCGTACTTCACCAGACTCCCCCGCAGCCGCTTCCGCGCCGCGCTGATGCTGTACTTCCGCTTCACAAGCGCCACCACGTACGGCCGCGCATACGCCGCCAACTCAAACTCCGGATCCAGCGTCGTCGCCACACTCTCGATCGTCGTCAGCGCCTTGATCAGCAGCACCAGATCCGCCGGACACCGCACCTTGTGCGCCCGGATCTTGTCAAAGAACTCCCGCAGCAACAACCCGAAGTTCAACTGCTCCAGCGGCGTGTTGTCGAACCGACTCACAAACTCCCGCACGTCCGCGCGAAACGCCCGACTCTCAATCACCTGCACATCCACATCCGCCAGACTCTGGATCACCTCGATCACCTGATCCAGATCCCCCTGCACCACCCCCGCCACCAACTCCGCCAACTCCTGCGTCGTCCGATCATCCAACTGCCCCGTCATCCCGCAGTCAATGAACCCGATCCGCCCCCCAGGCAACGCAAACAAGTTCCCCGGATGCGGATCCGCATGGAAAAACCCAACCTCCAAACACTGCTTCAACTGCGCCCGCGCCCCCGCCTCCACCACACTCCGCCGCTCCTCCGCCGTCAAATCCTCCGGCTTCAGTTGCGACAGCAACACCCCCTGCATCCGCTCCACCGTCAGCACGTTCTGCGTCGTCGCGCCCCAATACACCTTCGGAAACACCACCGACGCATCACCCTCAAACATCCCCCGCAACCGATCCGTCGCGCGCCCCTCCATCCTCAAATCCACTTCCTTCGCCAACTCCTTCGCAAACTGATTCACCACCTCCAGCGGGCTGTACCCCAAGTCCCCAAACCGCTGCTCCGCAAACTCCGCGATCAGCCGCATCGCCTCCATGTCGCTCTCGGTGATCTCCTGGATCCCCGGCCTGAGCACCTTCACCACCACCTCTTCCCCGCTCCGCAACTTCGCCCCGTGCGTCTGCGCCATCGACGCCGCACCCAACGGCTCCTCATCGATCGACTCAAACAACTCCTCGATCCTGTCCCCCAACTCCTCCCGCAGCCGCATCTTCACCACCCCGGTCTCCAGCCGCGGCGCCCCATCCTGCAACTTCTTGAACTCCTCCGCCCACTCCTCCGGAATCAAATCCGGCCGCGTCGACAACACCTGCCCCAGCTTGATGAACGTCGGCCCCAACTCCTCCATCGCGCGACGCAGCCGCACCTGCCGCGGCATCTGCTCAAACTCCGGATTCGCACGCCCCGCCGTCGCGATCCTCGCCCCTCGCTCCAAAAACCGCTCCAGCCCAAGCTCCTGGACCACGTCCCCCAGCCCGTACTTCGCCAACAGCCCGATGATCTCGGCGTACCGCCGAATGTTCCTGATGTTCCGCTCAAACGGCAGTATCGTCGCCATGCCCCCAGTGTACTGCCCCCATCCCCACCACGACGCCCATCTTCACCTCACGGCGCACGCCTTAACTCCACCTCATACTTGTGCACCAGCCCCCGCCACACAAGCTCCCACCCCTCCGCCGCTCGCTCATACTCACCCACACTCACCGCCGGATCCCGCGGCAGCAGCACCGCCACCAACGTCCCACTCGGCGGCATCGCCGTCGCCCCCGCGCCCACGCCCGGCATCCACCTCATCCGCACGCTCCGCCCCTCCCGCGCACACGCCCGCTCCGCGTACCACAACACCTCCGCCCGATACTCCACCACCTGATTCGCCCACACCTCGTCCCCATCCTTCAGCGACTTCGCGATCATCTCCCCCGCCTGCCTCCCGCTGATCCGCTCCCGCCTCTCCTCGCTCCACGCCACATTCACGCCCGCCATCACCGCCACGCCCGCGAGCATCCACGGCACCGCCCGCCGCACAAACCGCGCCCACCCGCTCCGCGCACGCCGCGCCTCCGCCTCACGCACACACCACGCCATCGCCACCGGCACCGCCGCCAGCGCCGGCATCGCATACCTGTTGTTCGAAATCCCCACCACCGCGTACACGCACAAACTCACCACCACCGCCCACAACACCCCCCGCGCCACCCGCGTCGCCCGTTCATCCCCCACGCTCTCTCGCACCAGCCACACCATCGCAAACGACGTCGGAACCGCCGCGCCCAACGCAATCAGCGGCAGAAACACAATCGCCCCAACCTTCCGCATGTCCCACAAAAACCCCGCCGGCGACTGCGTCACCGCCCCCATCGGCCCCGCTCGCATCGCCACCCACGCAATCACGCCCCCCGCCACCGCCGCGCCGCACGCCACAGCCGCCCACCACCCAATCGACCCCGCCACCCTCCACGACCGCAGCGACATCGCCCCACCCATCGCAACCCCAACCACGCACGGCAACCCCGCCGGCCCCTTCGTCAGCCCCGCC
>JBIKMF010000520.1:0-2506 GCA_044359425.1 Phycisphaerales bacterium | reverse complement strand
CGCGATCAGGCCCTTGGAGCACTGAGGCGCCTGCGGGAACAGGCTATCGCCTGGGAACGCAGCCGCGCGGAGGCGGCGCACGAGTACTACAAGAGCTACGCAACCGGCTACGGCATTCGGGCGGTGCGAGGATGACTTCTCCTCGCGTCCATTTCTGCAACGGCGATCAGGCCGGGTGGGCCGTCGATGAGGATCTTCGCCTCACCGTCGAAGCCGTGCGTCCGCACGCGACCATCGTTGCCGATCCTGCCGATGCGGAGATTATCCACGCCGTGTGGTGGGAACCCATGATGCACCTCGACGCGGCCGCGCTCCGCGGCCGTCGCGTCATCTGCCACATGGCGGGCGACCCTGTTCGGTGCTGGTCCGAGCCGCGATTCCTCCGCGCGATGGCACGCACATCCCTCTGGATCGCGCAGTCGCGCAGTGCGCTGCACAAGCTCCGAGCGGTAGGCGCGCACGCCGCGTTCGTCCCGTATGCCGTCGATGCCTCCGTGTTCGAGGCGTCTCGGGCGGAGAGCCCGATGGTCGTGGAATGCCGCGAGCAACTGCGTGCGTGCGGCCGTGACGCGTACGTCATCGCGAATTTCCACCGCGACACCGAAGGTGCGGGTATCGCGTCGGGCAAGCTCGCGCCCAAGCTCGTCAAGGGACCCGATGTCTTCCTCGAGGTGCTCACGGAGCTCCGTCGTTGCGGCCGCAACGTGGTCGCGCTCCTCGCCGGTCCGCGCCGCCATTGGCTCCGCCGTGAGCTGGCCGCTCGCGCGATTCCGTTTGTGTTCCCCGGTTCACCAGCTTCCGGCGACGACTACCCGCGCGCGATCCTCCCCCGCGAGGAGCTCGCTTCGCTGTACCGGCTGGCCGATCTCTGTCTCGTCACGAGCCGAAGCGAGGGCGGCCCGCGGGCCGTGCTCGAAGCGGGCGCCGCGTCCCGTGCTGTGCTGAGTTCTCGGGTCGGTCACGCGCCGGATCTTCTCCCGCACGAGTGCCTCTTCGACGACGTCGTCGAAGCCGTTGAACGCATCGAGGCCGACATCGATCATCGCACGCTCCAACGCACCGTCCCGATCGTCGGCGCCGCGGTGCGCATGAAGCACTCGGTCGAAGCCGCGAGCATGGCTTGGCGCGAGATCTACGCGGGCATCCGCCGTGAGAAGCCGCTCGATACCACATCGCTTCCGGTCGTTGTTCCCGTCGCCAAGCGAGTGATCTCCCTCTGGAACAAGTTCACGCCTCCCCCGTGGGGTGGCGGCAATCAGTTCATGCTCGCACTGCAAGCCGAGGCGACACGCCAGGGTGTTGAGTGTGTCCAGAACGAAGCCGGCGATCGCATCGGTGCGCACATCGTCAACAGCGTTCAGTTCGACATCGAGCGCTTCACGCGCGAAGTCCCGCCGCAGACCGCCCGCGTCATACACCGCATCGACGGTCCCATCAGCCTGATCCGGGGCACGCCCGAGTCGTTCGACGACGATCGCAGGTGCTTCGAGTTCAACCGGACCTACGCCGCGGCCACCGTCATCCAGAGTTGGCACACGCGGCGAGCACTCCGTGAACTCGGCCTCGAGCCCGTGCGGCCCGTGATCATCATCAACTCCTGCGACCCCGAGATCTTCCACCCGCCAACCCAGCCGAATGAGCCCGACTCCCGCATCCGCCTCGTCGCCACGAGCTGGTCTCCGAACCCCGGCAAAGGCGCGGCGGTCTACGCCTGGCTCGACGCCAACCTCGATCACTCCCGCGTGTGCTTCACGTTTGTTGGCAACCTCAAGGGCGAGTATCGCAACATCCAGGTGCTCCCGCCGATGGCCAGCGAGCCGCTCGGAGCGTTCTTGCGGACGCAGGACATCTACATCACCGCGAGCCGAAACGACCCGTGCTCGAACGCGCTCCTCGAGGCCCTCGCCTCCGGGCTTCCCGCGATCTACCTCGCATCCGGCGGCCACCCCGAGCTCACCGAGTTCGGCGGCGTTCCGTTCGAGCAACCCCAGCAGCTCCCGGAGTTGATCGAGCACGTCGCCCGTTACCGCTCGATGTATGCCGCGCTCGCACGTCCGCCGTCCATGGCCGAGGTCTGCCGCAAGTACCTCGCTCTCGCCTTCGATCAGGATCCCTTCCGACCGTGAACGTCCAGCCGCCAGCACCGGTGCTGTTCGCGCTGCCCTGCGGTCTCTCGCTCGGTGGTGTGACCACATGGGCCGTTCGCCTCGCGAACATGCTCGCCGCCTCAGGGCGCACCGTCGGCATGATCCTTCATCGCCCGCGCGTGGGTGACTCTGCCGGCAGCTATCCGCTCGACGATCGCGTCCTCCGCTTCGACCTTTCGCACCTCCCGCCCATGGACGAGGCGCTCGGCGGCGCGCACGTCTACGCGCCGTCGTACCGCCAGGCGCTCGCGACGCTCGGTGCTCCCGCCGTCGCACTCCCATCCCTCATGGGAGACTGCTACGGAGTGTTCGCCGATCTCATGCGAACCAGTGCTGCCGCGGTCCGTATCGTCGGCTGG
>JBIKMF010000136.1:0-9550 GCA_044359425.1 Phycisphaerales bacterium | reverse complement strand
CTTGCGCCCGCGGTGATCTTGCCGCTGTCGATGGCGTCTCGCACCACGTCGCTTACGGTGAGGTAGAGCGGGCGTCCTGGTTCCGGCGAGATTGCCTTCAGCTCGGGGAGCATCGAAACCCCTCGCGCCCCGTTGAGGCCGCGAAGAGCGAGTTTGTTCAGCGACGGCGACGGCCGGCCACAAGACCGCCGAGGCCCATGAGGGCGAGGGCGGAGGGGGCGGGGACGACGGAGAAGATGTAGACGTTGCTGTTGGAGAAGTCGGAGACGGCCAGCGTGCGGGAGACCGCGTCGTAGGAGAAATCGAAGGCGGAGGTGGAGCTCGTGATGTTGAAGCCGTTGAAGTTGATGGACTGGGCAACACCGTTGGTGTCGATGGCCTTGATGGCGGAGGTGAAGGACGCGCTCTGGCTGGTGGGGCGGTCGTTGAAGATCACGAACTTGCCGAGGCTGCCGAGGTCCATGAGCGAGAGGTTCTGCTGGTTGGTGTTGGACGCGGTGCCCTGGCCGCCGGCGCCGTAGTTCACGTAGATCGCTGTACCGCCCGCGTTGGAGATGGAGTTGTCGCCGCTGCGGACGCCCTTGATGATCGCGTTCGCGGCGCGGCCGTAGATGTCCCCGGTGAAGCTGTCGAACGCGATATCGCGGTTGTTCGTTCCCGGGGCAGGGGTCGCGCCGGCCGGGTTGTTGTTCCAAATCATGCCAGCACCGAGCGAGTAGATGTCGGCACCGGTGTCGGTGTTGAACACACCGCGACGGCCCGAGCCCGTGCCGGAGAAGGCCACGTTGCCGGCCGAGGGAGCCGAACCCGCGAAGCCGGGGTCGAACGCCGGGCCCGTGAACCCGCGGAGGTTCTTGGAGGCGACGGCGGTGTTGGCGGCCGTGTCAAACGTGGCGTACCCGCCCGCGACCGCGGCACCGGTGTCGCAACCCGCGGCGAGGCGGTTGCCCTGGAGGGCAAGGCCGCTGAAGCCGCGGAGATTCGGGGTGCTCAGGCCGCCGAAGCGGGGGCCGATGGTCGCGGCGCCGAGGGGGTCGGAGATCTCCGCGATGCCGGTGGAGATCGCTCCGCCGGACTGGTTGAAGCCACCGATGTACAGCTTCGAGCCGTTCCACGCCACCGCGGAAACGTTCGAGCCGATGCGCTCCGGGTTGGTGGAGGCGACCGCGCCCGAAACGTTGATCTGACGGAGCAGGTTCAGTTCGAGGTCGGCGGCGCTCGCGGCACCCGCCATCGCGGCCAGCGCGGCCGCAGCGATCATCATTCTGTTCATCTCTGTCTCTCCTTCACGATGCGCCGACCGGGGCTCTCTCCAAAGACACCGGTCGAACAATCCACGGACCAAGCACTACTTCTGCCCCGCGTCCGACGAGGGCGCGGGTGACGCGGTCGCTTCGGCGACCTTGAAACCAAGGTGATTCGCAACAGGACGGAATGCTCCGTCGCTGGGTTTGTTGGTGATCCACTCCCCGCCGGAGTTGTGGTACACGAAGGCCGATGAGCCTCCGCCGTCGAGGTTCAGGGCGTCGTCCGCCCCGAGTTCGATCATCAGGTCTGCAAGTTCGGGAAGGGTCATCCCCACCGAGTAACCGGCCTGTCGGCCATCGGCAACCACCAGCCACAGGGTGTGCCCGTCGGCGCTGATGCCCGCGGCGGTTCGCGGGTGGCGCACGGTTGGCTGAACGCGGGCCTGCTCGCCGCGGTTCTTGCCGTCCTGGACGAGCAAGCCGCCACGGTCCCGCTCGGACGCGCTGGCACCGATGCCGGCGACGGCGTCCCATACGCCCGGGAGGTCCGTCTCGCTGATGAGGGCGATACGGGCGGTCCGGTCTTTGGCGAAGACAAGCGCCGGGTCGGGGCTGTTCTCGAAGACCCGCAGCGGCGAGACCACACGGCCGTCGCTGACACTGAGGCCGAGCAGGTCGGACTCGGTCCCTTTGCCGAGCTTGGCGAAGAAGTTGGCGTTCACCGCGAGATCGATCTTGTTGGCCTTGGCCCACTCGTCGGTCGGGGTGAGCGAGGCCTCGTGCTTCACATTGCCGTCGCCGTCCGCGGCGAGTGTGCCGGGGAGCGGGTTGGTGACGACGACTTCGAGGCGCGGGTCTGCGAGATTGATCTCGGCGACAAAGACATGGGTGGGCCCGTCGGGGGTCTCCCGGGTAAGTTCCCGCACCGCGATCGGGCCGTCCTGTGCGCAGGCATGGGCGGCGATGAGGGCGGTGAGGAACAGGGAGAAGCGGGGGCGCACTGGGGTCTTGTCTCCGGTCGGCGTTATATAACTAACCGACGGGACGCAGTTTCGCCGACTTTGGGCGGGAATGCAAGCCAGTAAAACCACCGGTATCAGGGGTTACTCGATGACGGGGACCTCGACCCACTCGCCGCCGAGGGCGATGGAGCGGTTACCGGCCTCCATGACGGCGACGTTCTCGACGATCTCGCGCAGGTCGACGGGGGCGGGGCCGCCCTCGAAGAACTTGACCATGCCTTCGACGAGCCGGGAGTAGACGGGGGCGAAGTCCACGACGAACTGCTGGACGTTCTTGGTGCCGTGAACGGTCGCGCCGAAGGCCCAGGCGCCGGCGCGGTCCATGCGGAGGCGGGCGAGGCGGCCGTCGCGGTACTGCATGTCGAGCAGGTGGTAGTCCTTGGTGGCGATGGCGCTGACCCGCGCGACGCCGGGGCCCTGGCCGGACCAGCGGAAGATGGCGTCGACCATTTCGATCGAGTGGCAGCCGTAGTGCCAGAGGTGGGGCATCATGTCGAGGAGTTCGCCGTTGCCGAACGCGTCGATGGCGACGATGTCGCCGAGCTTCTCCTTGTCGAGCTTGGGGATCTCGGTGATGAAGCGCAGCGAGCTGGCGGAGTAGCAGCGGGCGTTGTACTGGCGGGTCATCGCGAGCAGGCTGCGGGCCTGGTCGGTCGAGCAGGTCAGCGGCTTATCGATGTAGGTGGGCATGCCCTTGGCGATGGGCCCGATGGAGAGTTCCAGGTGGCGGTGGCCGTTGATGTTCAGCACCATGACGCCGTCGACGTTCTTGAGGAGTTCGTCGAGGGAGCCGACCTGCTGGGCGCCTTCCTTGATCGTGTCTTCACGCCACTTCGCCACGTCCTTGGCCGACTGCTCCGCGCCGGCGGGGTGCTGCCATTCGTGGCGGCCCGGATCCCAGAAGTGCGTCACGCGGCAGGGGGTCTTGCCCTCTTTGTGCAGGGCGTTGATCCGGTTCGTGAAGACCGGGGTGTGCGAGCTGTCGATTCCGATGGCGCCGATACGCATGACGTGAACTCCGGGGGTGCGCGGGGCCGCCGCGCCGGTCGAGGTTAGGCGGGGATCCGGGCGGCGGACGACTCAATAAACTTCCCTGCCCTGGCGGTTGAGGCAGAAACGCTCGGACTCGAGGACAAGAGTGACCACGTGGGCGTCATCGAGCGTTGCTCTGAGTTCGGACGGAGCGGCCCCGCGCGCCACGGCCGAAACAAAGTGAGCGATCTCGGCTTCATAGCCGCTGGGACCTTCGGTGGGGATCGCCTCTTGCGTTCCGTTGCGGTACAGCAGAAGCTGAGGAGTTCGGGCCAGGTCGAACTCCGCGGTGGCGTGCTCGAACACGACGGTGTACCGCATTCGGAACCCGAACCCCGGGGCATGATCCTGGCCTCCCTCGGCGACGACGTGCTCGGGCCCTTCGGCGAACCAGTACTGCGTGGTCACATGTCTGAGGCTGCCGGCGCTGGACACCGATGTGGGCTTCCCGAAGCACCAGATGATGAAGTCCGTGTCGTGGATGTGGAGGTCAAAGAGCGCCCCGCCGCTCTTGGCGGGGTCGCCATAGAACCCGGGATTCCAGTCCGGTGCCGAGCCGAGACGGTGAAAGGTGGCGCTCAACACCTTCCCGTACACCCCGCTGGTCATCGCGTCCTTCAGCCAGACCCATCCCGGCCAGAACCGCATGCACATCGCGGGCATACAGAGCTTTCCGGATGACTCCGAAACCAACCGGACCGAGGTCACGTCGTCGGCGAGAAGCGACACGGGTTTTTCGAGGAGTACATGCTTGCCGGCCCGGAGGGCGTAGCACGCCAGATCCACGTGCGTATCGGTGGGCGTGCAGATGCTGACGGCATCTACATCGGCCGCTTCGAGGACCGAATGAACATCGGCGCTGGTCCGCACGCCGCTGAGATCGACGGCGTTCGACGTGTTCAGATTTCCGCCCTTGTGCGAGCCGACACGGTCGATGTTCACGTCCGCCGCTGCCACCACGCGCACGTCCAGCCCCGCGGCGGCGGCCGCGCGGTACGCCGCGAGATGCGTGCGTCCCATGAACCCGAGCCCAATGATGCCGACGCGGACGGTCATGCGAAGTCTCCTTACGTTCAGCGGATGAAGGGCGCGACGAAGGCGAGTCCGGAGCGGATGTCTTCGATGCGTTGCTCGCCGGCTTCACGTTCGATGCAGAGGTTGCCCTTCCAGGCGGCGTCGTTGAGGACGCGGAAGAATGCCTTCCAATCGACGGCGCCGGTGCCCACGGGAACTTCTGCGCCCCACTGGCCCGGTGTGGCGGCGGGGGTTGCGTCCTTGAGGTGGACCTGCATGACGTAGGGCATGAGGAGGCGCAGGGCTTCGACGGGGTCGCCCATGCCGTAGAGGATCATGTTGGCGGGGTCGAAGTTCACACCGACGCGGTGGTGGGGGGGCAGGGTCTCGTTGATCTCGGCGAGAACGTCCAGGAGTGTGGGAGCGCTCTCCTGTCCGGTTTCGAAGGCCACGCGGACGTTGCGATGGCCGAAGATCCCGGCCATTTCGCGGAGGCGCGCGACCATGGCCTGGCGTTCGGCATCGGCGCGGTCGTGCGGGAGGAACCCGGCGTGGAAGGTGACCAGGTTCAGGCCGAAGCGCTGCGCGAGGATGGCGTTGCCCTCGGCGGCGCGGTGGTTGTCGGGCCAGGTGGCTTCGGGGCGGACGCCGCCGGTGGTCTTGATGGTGTCGAGGGTGGAGTAGTCCTCGCCCTTCATGGACATCATGCCCGAGACGATGCGGATCCCGGCGACGCGGAGGCGGCCGGCGGTTTCATCGGCGCGCCATTCGAACGAGCGGACCGGATCGAGGTGGAGCTGGACGGCGCGGGCGCCGCAGGCGAGCACCTTGTCGACGAGATCAGACGGGGACTGTGGCCGCAGCGACCAGGAACAGACAGCGGGAGCGTTCATGGCGTGTTCTCGATTGGGTCAGTGGGATTGGAGGGAGCCGTCGGAGGTGCTGGGCTTCCAGCGGACGAAGCCCTCGATGGCCTCGTACTCAGCAAGGCCGAGCTTGTCGTAGATCTTCGCGGTGTTGCGGTTGCGGTCCTCGGCCCGCTGCCAGAACTCGCGGGGGTCGTTGGGGCCGGGGAAGAGCGCCTTGTCCTTCTGGCTCTCGTGCTTGAAGATCGCGAACCGCTTGCGGACCACTTCGTCGGGAGCCAGGGGTACCGCCATCTCGATGTCCTCCGGACCCCACTCCTGCCACGCCCCGCGGTACAACCAGACCGTGCACTGCTTCATCCAGTCGCGGTCGCGCAGGCGGTGCAGGGCGGTCGTGATCACGGCCAGGCACACCCGGTGCGTGCCGTGCGGGTCGGAGAGATCCCCCGCGGCGTAAATCTGGTGGGGCTTGACCTTCTCGAGGAGTTCCATCGTGATGCGAACGTCCTCTTCGCCGATGGGCTTCTTCTTGACGCGGCCGGTTTCGTAGAACGGGAGGTCGAGGAAGTGGATGTGGTCGGGCTTGACGCCGGAGTACTTCGCGCCGGCGCGGGCCTCGGTTCGGCGGATGAGCGTCTTGATCTTCTGCAGCTCGGGGGAGTCCACTTCGCCCGGGTGCTTGTGGGCGATGAAGGACTGCACGCCGTCCTCGATCTTGGCGGCGACGTCCTTGCCCAGTTGCGGGAACGCCGCGGCGAACTCGCGGACAAAGTCGGCGTGACGCAGCGCGGACTCATCCCACACGGCGATGTTGCCGCTGGTCTGGTAGGCGACGTGCACGTCGTGGCCCTGGTCGCAGAGGCGGATAAACGTGCCACCCATGGAGATCACGTCGTCGTCGGGGTGCGGGCTGAAGAGAACGACGCGCTTGGGGAAGACCTCTCCGCCGGGGGTCAGCTCGGTCTTGCTGAGCGTGCCGTCGGGCTTTCCGCCGGGCCAGCCGGTGATGGTTGACTGGAGCCCTCGGAAGATCTCGATGTTGATGTCGTACGCGCCGCCCTTGGCGCTGAGGAGTTCCTGGAGGCCGTGCTCGTTGTAGTCCTCGTCGGTGAGCTTCAGGATGGGCTTGCCCAGGGTCATGGCGAGCCAGATCGCCGCACGCTTCATGAGCTGCGCGTCCCACGCGAGGCCAAACTCCTCGACGTTGCCCAGCAGCCACGGGGTCTTCACGCGGGTGAGTTCGGCGGCGGCCGCGGGGTCGAGGACAAAGGTCGCGTTGCGGTGTTCCTGCAGGTAGCTGGCGGAGACGGAGGTCGAGATGTCGCCCTCGACCGCGCGCTTGATGATGCCGGCCTTGTGCTCGCCGAAGGCCAGGAGCAGGACGCGCTTGGCGTTGAGGATGGTGCCCACGCCCATCGTGATGGCCTTGCGCGGGACGTGCCATTCGCCGAAGAAGTCGCTCGCGGCGTCCATGCGGGTGACCTTGTCGAGCGTGATGAGGCGGGTGCGGCTGTCCTTGGGCGAGCCGGGCTCGTTGAAGCCGATGTGGCCCGTGCGGCCGATGCCCAGCAGCTGGATGTCGATCCCGCCGGCGTCCCGGATCTTCTTCTCGTATTCTTCGCAATACGCGCCGACCCGCGTGCGCTCGACCGTGCCGTCGGGCACGTTCGCGTGACCCGCGGGGATGTTGATGTGGTCGAAGAGGTACTCACGCATGAACCGGTTGTAGCTCTGAAGCTCTCCCGGCTGCATCGGGTAGTACTCGTCGAGGTTGAACGTCGTGACGTTCGCGAAGCTCAGCCCCTCGTGCCGGTGAAGCCGCACAAGTTCCTCGTACACCGCCTGCGGGGTCGAACCGGTCGCGAGGCCGAGCACCGCACGCTCGCCCTTGGCGGCCTTGCTCTTGATCAGCACGGCGATCTCCGCGGCGACCGCGCGGCTGGCGTGCGAAGAGGACGGGTGGATGCTGACGGGGAGGCGTTCGCGCCCCGCGCCTGAGGCTCCGTGTGCGTGCGACATCGTGTGGACTCCGAGTACGGCCGGTGTGCCGCCGGATTCGCCCGGGGACCCTCGGCGCGCAGAGCGTAGCGGTACCGGCCCGGCTCTGGCAAGCGAGCCGGCCCGGATCCCCGCGTTCTGTGGCTGTTTACCGCGCTTACTTGGCGAGCTTCTGGGCCTTGTCGTTCATCGCCGCGGCGGCCAGACCGTCGGTGAAGGTGGCGAGCTGGCTCTTCTTCTTCGACTGCACCGCGTCCGCGAAGGCCACGAGCTGGTGCATGAAGCGCGAGTCGTGCGAGGAAACCTCGATCGTCTCGGCCTTGCCGAGGAGGTCCTTGAAGACCAGCTGGTTGGGCTGCTCGTAGTCGTAGAAGAGCATGCCCTTGTCACCGACGAGGGAGAGCGTGAAGCGGCTGGTCTCGGCCCAGCCGCTGATGATCGCGCCCGCGACCCCCGCGGGGACGTTCGCTCCCGCCTTCTTCGTGCCCTTCACGAGCACGGTCGCGGCGGTCTCGGTCCGCTTCTTCCACTTGTGGTCGAGCACGGCGCCGACGGTCGTCGCCGGGCCGACGATGTAGTGGAAGAGATCCAGGGAGTGGCTCCCCATGTCGAGGTACGCGCCGCCGCCGGCCTTCTTGGGGTCGCTGAACCACTTGCCCTCGTGGCCCGGGAGATCGCACGCGAACGCGTTCTCGAACCTGGACAGACGGCCGATCTTGCCGTCGGCGAGCAGTTGCTTCATCGTGTTGACGGGGGGCGCAAAGCGGTGGCAGTACGCGACGAACGCGGGGACCTTCTTCGCTTTCGCGACGAGGGAGGCGAGCTTCTTCGCGTCCGCGAGCGTGTGTGCGAGGGGTTTCTCGCTGAGCACCGGGAGCTTGGCCTTGAGGCACGCTTCGATGATCTTGACGCGCACGCTGGGGGGCGTGCAGACGACCACGCCGTCGACTTCAAGCCCGGCGCCGACTGCTTTCAGAAGCGATGCCACGGAGTCGAAGGCCTGGGCGCCCCATTCGGTGGCGAGCTTGGCACGCCCATCTGCGATCGGGTCGACCACCGCCACGATCCGCACGCGGCCGTCGCTGGCCTTCGCCGCTCCGGCATGCGCTCCGCTGATCCCGCCCGCACCGACGACCGCGATCCGAAAGACACCTGAAGACGCCATGACATTCCGCTCCTGTCGTGTATGCTGAGTCCCGACACCGGGACCGTGAACCCTCGTGCAAACGGCCCCAAGAGTAGACCCGCGACCCCCGCGCGGGGCAAGGCCACCCCGTATGAAACACACTCCGCCCCTTTCCGCCCGCTTGTTCGCCCTTCTTGGGGTCGTGTGGTTCGTCTCGCTCGCGGCCATCGCCCGTGGCCAGGAACTGCGGGGAACCTGGCTCACCACCACCGCCAACGACGCGATCGCCACCCCCGAAAAAACCGCGGCAACGATGCGGAAACTCAAGGCGATCGGCATCAACACCGTGTACGTCGAATGCTGGAAGAACGGGTACACCCAGTACCCCTCCCCCGCACTCAAACGCACCATCGGGCTCGACCGTCGCCCCAACCTTGTCCCCGCGTCGGGCGGTCCCCCCCGCGATCTGGTCCGCGAGACGCTGGATGCCGCGCACGCCAACGACCTGAAGTACATCGCCTGGTTCGAGTACGGCTTCATGGCGGCGTTCAAGGAAACCGACAACGAGCTCCGCCGCACCCGCAAGCACTGGCTCAGCCTCGACCAAAGCGGCAACGAGGTCGCTCCCAACGGGTTCGTCTGGATGAACCCCCTGCACCCCGAGGTTCAGCAGTTTCTCATCGACATCGTCCTCGACTGCGTCGACCACTACGACGTCGACGGCATCCAGTTCGACGACCGCATCGTCTGGCCCTACGTCACGATGGGGTACGACGAGTTCACCCGCAATGCCTACGCCGCCGAGCACGACGGTCGCCAGCCCCCCGTCGATCCCAAAGATCCCGCGTGGATGAAGTGGCGCAGCGACAAGGTCCGCGAGTTCTCCCGCCGATTGGTTACTGAAGTCCGCGCACGACACCCCGATCTCGTGCTCTCCCTCTCCCCCGCGCCATTCCCGTGGTGCTACGACCACTACCTGCTCGACTGGCCCGAATGGGCCTTCTGGACCACAGATTCAACCGGATCTCCCAGGTGGGACGAGTTCATCCCTCAGTGCTACCGCCTGAACTACGACGCGTTCGCAAAGACGTGGCTCGAGCAGGTCGAGGCCGTTCGAACCCGCGATCCCGCACGCGTGAAGGACCTCGTCGCCGGTATCCGAGTCGTCGGCGACGGGCCCAACTCCACGTGGGACGACCTGCGCCGCTCGATCGAACTCTCTCGCAAATCCGGCGCAAAGGGCCA
>JBIKMF010000519.1:0-2508 GCA_044359425.1 Phycisphaerales bacterium | reverse complement strand
CGTGTTGGCTGCGGTGCGAGCGTTACTGTGCGGAAGGGACGGGGGTGGTCGTCGCGGGCTTGGGGATAGGTTGGCCGGCAGGGCCCTTGGTGTCTGGACCGGGGACTTCGAAGGTGAGGGAGGCCCAGGTGCTCTTCCACTGCACGTCTTCGCCCTCTGCGGCTCGCTCCATTCGGACGGAACTGAGCAGCCAGGGGCCGCTGTCGGCGAGGGTGAAGGTGACGCGGCCGTCTTTGTCGGTGCGGGCCTTCTGCCACTCGCCGGGCTTGCCCCTGGAGCTCGCGGCACGCACGAGCGCACCCTCTACGGGTTTGCCGTCGGCGAGGAGGACGTAGGAGGCCTTGTCTCCCGGAGTAGAGGCGTAGGGGTCCGCGTCGGGGATGAGTTCGAGCTTGAGGCCGACTGGCTTCTTCCAGACTTCGGCGGCGTTGGATCGCTCGCAGCAGATAAGAGACTTCGCACAGCGGGAGAAGGCTTCCTTCGCGCTGGCGGCACTCTCGCCGAGCGCGGCGCGTTGCTCGATGATGGCCTCGAGCCCTTCGTCCTTGAGGTAGCTCTCGAACTTCTCGGCGTCGAGTTCGATGACGGAGGCGGAGCTCTCGTAGGCGAGGACGTGGACGCCGACGGCCTTGAGACGCAGAAGTCCGGCGGGGTCGCGGCCGTCGATTCCGGCGACATCTTCGGTTCCGTCGGGGCTGATGGCGACGAAGCGACGGAGCCGGTTCGGGTCGCGTGGGCGGGGTTCGCCGGGGAAGCCGTCGCCGACGCGGAGTTGCACGCCGAGCACGGCGTTGTTGTCCGGGCGGAACTGGGCGGGTTGGATCCAGAACTCGTGGGCGAGGGCGGATCCGCACGCGAGGAGGAGGGATACGAGTGCGGCGAGTTTGTTCTTGTGCACGGGAGTGAGCTCCGATGGTGACTGGTTCTGCGTTGACGAGAAGGCAGCGTCGGCCCGTCAGGGGCGACGCCGCGGGAGGTTCAGAGGAACGGGTTAGTTCGGCGAACCGGGGATCGGGTTGGCGAGGTAGGGGAATGAGGCTGAGAAGAAGGAGTCGTCGATGTAGGCGCCGTCGGTGAAGGGGAGGTTGCCTTGAGGGGCGCACCCGTTGGGCTGGCCGGCGTCGGGCGAGAGGACACCCATGACGGCGCGGAGGGAGATGTCGACGACGTCGTCGCCGGGGCGACGGCCGTTGGGGTAGCCCTGGAGATCACCGCCGAGGACGCCCATTCGGTTCTGCATGCCGCGGGGGCGGATGGCGATGCCGCCGTTGGCGGGGTCGGTGTTGGTGTTGAGGCGGAGCATTTCGGCGCCGGTGACGCTCTGGGGCTGATTGAGACCGGGGACACCGGTGAGGAAGACGGCGACGAGGTCGTTGCGGGGCGTGCAGGGAGGCGTGACGCCGAAGAGCACGTTGAGGAGCGCGGGGAGGGTGGGGTTGGTGACGTAGGTGAGGAACTGGCCGTCTGCCGAGGGAGGATTCGCGTTGAACTTGTTCTTGTCCTTCAGGCCGATGACGACTTCGTTGACGAGCGGCATGGCGAGGCGGGAGACCTGGACCCAGGATCCCTGCTCGGCGGCGGGTTTGACGAATGTGGGGTTGGTGGTGAGGACGCGAGAGCGCGGGAGGCTGGCGGTGGTCCAGGCACCGACGACGGGGTCCGCTCCGCCCTTGCCGCGGAGGTAGGCGGCGGGGATCTCGATGATGATGGAGGTGACGTTCTTGTTTACGAGCGTGTCGGCTTCGCCGCTCTCGGGGCCGAGGGGGTTGGTGTTCACGAGATCGAAGATCTCACCGAGGTTGACGACGAAGGGGTCCTTGCGTTGACCGACGAAGACGCGGCCGGTGAGCGTGGAGCCGGGGAGTGCGATGTCGTAGGTGTGGCTGCTGGCATACGCGTTGTAGTTGGGGAGGGAGCGTGAACCGATGTTGTCGACCGGCTTCTTGAAGACGAGCGAGCCGGATGCGGCGTCGGCGATCGGGGTGGCGACACCGGTGTAGCGGTCGCCACGGACGAGGGAGAGCGAGTAGGTTTCGAGCACGTTGAGGGCGGCGGTGTCGTCGCGACCGGGGCCGATCGCGCCGGCGTTCACGAGCGGGATCGAGACGTTTGCGCCGGCGATGTTGAGGGCGATGTCGCGGTTGATGGTCGTGAAGCGGAAGGAGAAGGTGAGGTCCTCACGGGCGTCGCCGTTGTTGTCGACGTGAATCTGGTAGAGGGCTTCGGGGTCGAGCGTGAAGTAGTTGGGACCGCCGTAGGGGTCTTGCAGTGGGTAGTAGTTCGCGACGATGGTGACGTAGCCCGCGCGGCCGGGTTCGTAACTGTTGAACATGTAGAAGTCGGTCGAGTCGGTCTTGGGGAGTTCCTTGACGAAGGGGGCTTCGGAGTGGCTGGAGGCCGGCGCCGTTCCGGCGAGGGCGGCGAGCGCGGCGACAGCGGCGAGACAGTGGACGGTTTTCATGGGATTCATCTCCGGTTGAGGGTGTGGGGCAAAGAGGCGGCTGTCCG
>JBIKMF010000135.1:0-9589 GCA_044359425.1 Phycisphaerales bacterium | reverse complement strand
CAACGCACCTCACTCACCCTACACCACCGCCGCCGCGCTCTCGCCACAGCGCTCCGCCCCCTCCGCGCCCTCTTCGCGCTCCTGCTCCTCCTCGCCCTCCCCACCGGCTGCACCTCCGCACAGCCACGCTCCACCTCGCCCGCAACCGAATGGACCACCATCGGCCGGAGCCTCCAAAACCGCCCAATCCAGGCGAGAACCATCGGCTCCGGAACCTACCGCGTCCTCATCGTCAACGGCATCCACGCCAACGAACCCGAACCCGCGCCCTCCATCGACCTCGCGGTGCTCGGCGTGCGATCAACCTGGAACGCACGCGACTTTCTGATGGGCTCCACCGCCGAACGCATCTGCCGCGACGCGGACTGTTCTATCATCACCGTCCGTCCGGTTCCCGAGTCGATAGAAGCCAAGCAACGCCGCAGCAATGTGTATTCCCCGAATCCGGAGCGCCGCATGAGGATCGTCGTTTACTCTGCAAAGCCGTACGAGAAGCCCTTCCTCGACACCGCCAACGCCGGTGCACAGCACGAACTGGTCTATCTGGACGCTCGGTTGTGTCCGGCGACCACCGATCTGGCCCGAGGCACGCCCGTCGTCTCCATCTTCGTCGGCGACGACGCGACAGCCCCGGTCCTCCGCTCGCTGCACGCCGGCGGCACGAGGCTCCTGACCCTTCGGTCAGCAGGTTTCAACCACGTCGACGTCGCCGAAGCCGATCGACTGGGCATCACCATCGCCCGTGTGCCCGCCTACTCCCCGTACGCTGTCGCCGAGCACGCCGTCGGGCTCATGCTGACGCTCAACCGCAAGTTCCACCGCGCCTACGCCCGGGTACGCGAGCAGAACTTCGCACTCGACGGCCTCATGGGCTTCGACATGCACGGCAAGACCGCAGGCGTAATCGGCACCGGCAAAATCGGTGAGGCCGTGTGCGCCATCCTGCGTGGTTTCGGCTGTCGTGTGCTGGCCTTCGATGCCGTTAAGAACCCCGCCTGTGAGGCGATCGGAGTCGAGTACGTCACCCTCGCCGACCTCTACGCGGCCTCGGACATCGTCACGCTGCATTGCCCCCTGACGCCAGCCACAAAGCACCTGCTCAACGCCGCCGCGTTCGCCGCCATGAAGCCTGGCGTAATGATCATCAACACCAGCCGCGGCGCCGTGCTGGATACCCGTTCGCTCATCGCCGCCCTCAAAAGCGGCCACGTCGGCTCGGTAGGCCTCGACGTCTACGAAGAAGAGGGCGACCTCTTCTTCAAGGACCTCTCGGCCGAGGTCATCCAGGACGACGTCTTCGTGCGGCTCCTTACCTTCCCCAACGTGCTGATCACCGCCCATCAGGGCTTCTTCACACGCGAGGCATGCGAGGCCATCGCGCGAACCACAATCGACAACGCGACGGGCTTTGCACGCGGCACAATCCACCCGGCCAACCTCGTGACGACACGGCTTATTGCCAAGACCTAGGCCAACGCCGCGGAACACTCCGCCGCCCCTGAGTGTCCCCCCGACCTCACCGCAAGCACGCGATGACGATTCGACCAATCGTGCACCCCACACGTCGCTTCACGCCCCGATCCGCGGGCACGGCACACCACCCCCAAAGCGCGGCACGCCGTCGCGTGTCAACGCAACGGGCCGGCCCCTCTGGCATCTGCCGGCCCACCTCGCCGGTTGGTCCCTCCGCTGCCACGCCTGGTACACCCCGATCGCAGCTCCGACCCAGATGACACCGCAGAACCCACGAGCCCACCCCAGTACCGGATGAATGCCGCCGCCCCCGCTCTCCCCCCCGCACCGGATTCTCGATCTCGGCGGGGGTTTCGTTCGTAGAATCGTGGCTGGGTATCCGGGTGTGCCGGATGCCTCGACTGTCGATCCCCTTGAAGCGAGCCCCTACCCTTCCCCATGCTTCCCCGCCGCCCAACACGTCAGGTCGTTCTCGGTGATTCGCGAGTCGGATTCGTCCGCATCGGCGGCGGTCTTCCCGACTCGGCCGGCCGCCCCACCGAGATCGCGCCGGTCTCTGTGCAGACCATGACCGCCGGATACACCTACGACGTCGACGCCTGCGTCGCCGAGATCAACAAGCTTGTCGCGGCAGGCGCGGACATTGTCCGCGTTGCGGTTCCCGAGAAGAAGGACACGGATGCGCTCCGCCAGATTCTGCCGCAGGTCCGCGTGCCGATCGTCGCGGACGTTCACTTTCACTTCCAGCGTGCGCTCGAGGCAATCGACGCGGGTGTCCACAAGATCCGTCTGAACCCGGGGAACATCAACGACCGGTCGCAGGTCATCGACGTCATCCAGGCGTGCAAGGCGAAGCGGATCCCGATCCGCGTGGGCGTGAACGAGGGCTCGATCATCGAGCGGCGCGACAAGCAGAAGCGGATGAAGGAGCTGGGGCAGGTCTTCAGCAGCCAGAAGCACGGGTACATGCTGGCGATCATGATCACCAAGCTCGAGGAATACCTCGACATCTTCTACGAGCAGGACTTTCACGACATCACGATCTCGGCGAAGAGCATGGACACCGCCGTCGTGATCGACGCCTACACCGAGATCGCGCGGCGGTTCGATCACCCGCTTCACCTGGGCGTGACCCACGCGGGGCCGAAGGAAACGGGGACGATCCGCTCCGTCGTTGCGCTGGGCAGTCTGCTCGCCAACGGCATCGGCGAAACGATCCGCATTTCCTACGCGAACGATCCGGTGTACGAGGTGCAGGACGGGCTTGAGCTGCTGTACGTGCTCGGGCTGCGGGAGCGGATCGGGGTGGATCTGATCGCGTGCCCGACATGTGGCCGGATCCAGGTCGACCTGTTCACGCTGATTCAGGATGTGCGCAAGCACCTCGCCGCGAAGATCACGGTTCCGATGAAGGTTGCGGTGATGGGGTGCATCGTGAATGGCCCGGGCGAGGCGGAGGGGGCGGATGTCGCGGTCTTTGCTGGGGACCGCCGGGGCATCATTTACGTGCAGGGGGAGAAGGTCGCGAACGTTCCGGAGCCCGAGATTCTGGACCGTCTTCTCTCGGAATGCCTGGCGTTTCAGGACCGCGTGCGTCGGGGCGAGGCGAAGCTGGGCGAGAAGAAAGTGGAGATCATCCCCCCGGATCCCATTGGGGAACTGGGGAGCGGGATGGCCAAGATCGCCGCGGGCCAGGTGCAGCGGCCGACGGGGCTCACGATCGGCAAGACGTGAACTTGGTGCCGGGGCCGTCCCGTGGTAAGCTGCGGACCGAACCCGACCCGAGCGGACGGGTCAACGGAGGTCCGTGTGCGAGCCAAGCCTCTCATCATCACGTTGTGCGCAGGGGCCACGTTCACGGCACTGGCCGCGCTCGCCGGTGAGTCCCCTTCACCGAAGGACATCGCGCCCTCGGTCAGCTACGGTCGCGACATCCGACCGCTCCTCTCGGACCGTTGCTTCACGTGCCATGGCCCGGACGCCGCGGCCAGGAAGGCGGATCTTCGGCTCGACCTCGCAGAGGAGGCGACGCGTTCGCGCAAGAGCGGCACACCGATCGTTCCGGGGGATCCCGAGGCAAGCGAGGTCTGGAAGCGCCTGACCACGCACGACGCGGACGACGTCATGCCGCCGAAGGAGTCGGAGAAGCCGCTGCTCTCGGAACGCGAGCGCGAACTCGTCAAGCGGTGGATCGAGCAGGGGGCTGTGTACGAGCGCCACTGGGCGTTCGTGCCGCCAGTCCGCCCCGCCGCGCCCGAAGGGGAAGCAAACGCGATCGACGGGTTCATCGCGGCAAGACTGCAGCAGGAAGGCCTCGAGCTGAGCGCCGAGGCTCCGCGCGAAACCCTCGCGCGCCGGGTGTACCTCGACCTCACCGGACTGCCGCCCGAGCCGGCCGAGCTTGACGCGTTCCTCGCGGACACGGACCCGAAGGCGTACGAGAACCTTGTGGACACGTTGCTGACGAAGGAGCCCTACCGCACGCGGTACGCCGAGCGCATGGCGACGCCGTGGCTGGATCAGGCGCGGTACGCGGACACAAGCGGGATCCACACCGACGCGGGGCGTTCGATCTGGCCGTGGCGCGACTGGGTGCTGAAGGCCTATCGCGACAACATGCCGTTTGACCGGTTCGTGTACGAGCAGCTCGCGGGCGATCTACTGCCGAACGCGACGGTTGAGCAGAAGATCGCGACGGGCTTCCACCGCAACCACGTGACGTCGGACGAAGGCGGGGCGATCAACGAGGAGTACCTCGTCGAGTACGCGGTGGATCGCGTGAGCACGACGGGCTCGGTGTTTCTGGGGTTGACGGTTGGGTGTGCGCGGTGCCACGACCACAAGTACGACCCGATCTCGATGGACGAGTTCTACGGGCTGTTCGCGTACTTCAACTCGATTCAGGAACCGGGGATTTACAGCCAGCTTCCGGACGACAAGCGGGCGTTTGAGCCGTTCCTCGAGGTGCCGACGCCGGAGCAGTCGGCGCGGATCGCGGAGATTGACGCGAAGCTGGCGGAGACAGACGCCGCGCTCGCGACGCCGGATCCGTCTGAGACGGAGCGGATGAGCGAGTTCTTCGGATCGACCCGGGAGCACGCGGCGGTGGCGTGGTCGACGCCGCGGGTTGTGGCGGCGAGCACGAGCGGCGGGTCGACGATTGCGACGCTGGAGGATCAGTCGGTGCTGGCGACGGGGAAGAACCCGGACCAGGACGTGTACACGTTGCAGTTGTCGACGACGGCGGTGAATCAGCAGATGATCATGCTGGAGGTGCTCACGGATCCGAGCATGCCGGATGAGCGGCCGGGGCGTTCGGGGAACGGGAACGCGATGCTGACGGGGTTCCACGTTACGGCGGCACCGGCGGACGGGTCTGCGGCGCCGGTGGCGTTGCCGGTGACGTGGGCGTGGGCCGACCTTGAGCAGACGAACGGCGACTACCGCGTGACCTCGTTGCTGCATCCGGGACCGGAGCGGGGTTGGGCGCTGGACGGGCACAACATCAAGGGCCGGCGGACCGCGGTGTTCATGACCGCGGAACCGTTTGGGTTCGCATCGGGAACAACGCTGGAGGTGAAGCTCGCGTTTGAATCTCCGTACGCCCGCCACGGAATGGGGCGGGTCCGGGTTCGGCTGTCACCGATCTCGCCGCGGGGACTTGATCTTGCTCCAACAACGGTCGGCTCGTGGCACACGGTCGGACCGTTCCCTGCGGATCGCCAGGAAGTGTTCACGCGGGCGTTTGGCCCGGAAGAGACGGGCGCGTTCGATCTTGACCGCACGTTCCAGCCCGGCAACCGGCGGTGGGCGTTTGACTCGACCATCGTCGAGGGTGTGGTCAAGAGCCTCTCGGACGGCACGAACGCGACGTACGTCGCGCATCGCGTGTACTCCCCCACGGCTCGCGAGGCGCAGCTGCTGCTGGGGAGCGACGACGGGATCCGCGTGTTTGTGAATGGCGCGGAGGGGTACAGCAACAACACTGAGCGCGGAGCGATGCCGGATCAGGACCGCGCGAGCGTTCAGCTGCGGCAGGGGCCAAACGATGTCGTCTTCAAGGTTGTGAACACGGGTGGTGCGGGCGGGTTTGCCCACCGCCAGGTTGCGAGCGAGGGTTCACTGGCGCACGCGCTCTTCGCGGCGGTTCTTCCAGAAGACAGTGTTTCAGAGTCGCTGGGCAATCGCGCCCGGGTGGCCTGGCGTACGCAGCACTCCGAGAGCTATCGGCAGCTCGCGGCAGCGAGGACCCAGCTCGAGGACGAGCGCAAGGCGATCGTGGCTGCAATCCCCCGAACGATGATCATGGCGGAGCTCCCGGAGCCCCGGAAGACCTTCATCCTCAAGCGTGGGCTCTACGACCACCCCGACCTGGAACGCCCGGTTTCTCGCGGGATTCCCCGAGCACTCGGGGCGTTGTCCGAGGGCGCGCCATCAGACCGGCGTGGCCTGGCGGAGTGGATCGTCAGCCGCGACAATCCGCTGACGGCCCGCGTCACCGTCAACCGCATCTGGGCGCAGTTCTTTGGGGCGGGGATCGTCCCCACCGGCGAGGACTTCGGGCTGCAGGGTACGTTCCCGACCCACCCGGACCTTCTGGACTGGCTCGCGGTGGAGTTCCAGGATCGCCACTGGGACCTGCGCGAACTGGTGCGGACGATCGTGACGAGCCGGACGTATCGGCAGTCGTCGGTGGTCAATCCTCGTGCGAAGGAGCAGGATCCGGCGAACGCGTTGCTCGCGTACCACCCGCGTCAGCGGCTGAGCGCGGAGCAGATCCGCGATGCGGCGCTGGCCGCCTCGGGGCTGCTCGTCGAGAAGCTGGGTGGGCCGTCGGTGAAGCCCTACCAGCCGGCCGGGCTGTGGGAAGAGGTCTCCATGCCGGCGAGCAACACGAAGGCGTACGCGCCGGGCCGAGCGGACGACCTGTATCGGCGGAGCATGTACACGTACTGGAAGCGTGCGTCCCCGCCCCCCTCGATGCAGGTCTTTGATGCTCCGACGCGCGAGTCGTGCGTGACGGGTCGGCTCGCGACGAACACGCCGCTGCAGGCGCTGGTGCTGTGGAACGACCCGCAGTTCATCGAGGCGGCCCGCGTGCTGGCGTCGCGGGTGCTCGCTTCGCAGAGTTCCGATGCCGAGCGGTTGACGGAGCTCTACCGGCGGTGCACCGGGCGCCGACCGGACGCCAAGCGGCTGGAGATACTCGCGGCGCTGCTCGGGCAGTTCCGCGAGCGGTACGCGTCGGCACCGGAAGACGCCCAGAAGCTTACGACGATCGGGGAGAGCATGGTTCCGGCGGGCCTTCAGCGGCCGGAACTTGCGGCATGGACAATGGTGGCGAACGCCGTGATGGCGACGGATGCATTTGTGACAAAGGACTGACGCCATGGACCCACTTGAAGAACATCTTCTCAACATGACTCGCCGCCGGTTTTTCATGTCGGCGGCGAAGACGATCGGGGCGGGGCTTGGTGCCGCGGCACTGGGCTCGGTGCTTGCGCCTGAGTCGATGGCGGCGACACCGGATGCGGCGAGCATCCTGCGTTCGCTGCCGCACTTTGCACCGAAGGCGAAGCGGGTGATTTACCTCCACATGGAGGGCGCCCCGAGCCAGCTGGATCTCTACGACTACAAGCCGGGGCTGCGGTCGCGGTTCAACCAGGACCTTCCGGATTCGATCCGGCAGGGGCAGCGGATTACGACGATGACGAGCGGGCAGAATCGGCTGCCGGTTGCGCCGTCGATCTTCAAGTTCTCCAAGTACGCGAACAACGAGAACGGCGTGTGGCTGAGCGAGCTGTTGCCGCACACGGCGTCGGTTGCGCACGAACTCTGCTTCATTCACTCGATGCGGACGGACGCGATCAACCACGAGCCGGGGATTACCTTCTTTCAGACGGGCACGCAGCAGCCGGGGCGGCCGTGCTTTGGCAGTTGGCTGAGTTACGGGCTGGGCTCGCCGAACTCGAACCTCCCGGCGTTCGTCGTGATGATCACGCAAGGCCTGGGCAACATGCAGGCGCTGTCGGCGCGGTTCTGGGGGAGCGGGTTCCTGCCCAGCGAGCACCAGGGGTGCAAGCTTCGCTCGGGCGAGGACGCGGTGCTCTACCTGCAGAACCCGGACGGCGTGTCGCGCGAAGATCGACGCAAGATGCTCGATGCGGCGAACGCGCTGAACGAGCAGGATCTCGCGGCGAGCGGCGACGCGGAGATCAGCGCGAGGATCGCGCAGGCGGAGATGGCGTTCCGCATGCAGATGTCGGTGCCGGAGCTCACGAACTTCAGCGACGAGGATCCGGCGACGCTTGAGATGTACGGGCCGGACGTGACTCGGCCCGGCAGCTTCGCGGCCAACTGTCTGCTCGCGCGGCGGCTCGCCGAACGTGGTGTTCGGTTCACTCAGCTCTACATGCGAGGGTGGGACGCGCACAACAACCTCCCGGCGGAGATTCGGGCGCAGTCGAAGGCGGTTGACCAGCCCCAGGCGGCGCTGATCAAGGATCTGCGTCGGCGCGGGCTTCTGGATGACACGCTGGTGCTGTGGGCAAGCGAGTTTGGACGGACGGTGTACAGCCAGGGTGCGCTTTCGCCGACGAACTACGGGCGCGACCACCACCCGCGGTGTTTCACCGTGTGGATGGCGGGCGGCGGCGTGAAGCCGGGCGTGACGTACGGGAAGACGGACGACTACAGCTACAACATCCTCGAGAACCCGGTGGAGGTGCACGACCTTCACGCCACGATGCTGCACCTGTTGGGTATCGATCACAAGAAGATCACGTTCCGGCACCAAGGCCGCGACTTCCGGCTCACGGATGTGGCGGGCAACATTGTCAAACCGATCCTGCTCTAGCCCTGGGACTACTCACGAATGAACGCATTGATCGAGTTTGGCGGTCGCCTTCACCCTCTTCTCCTGCACGCGCCGATCGGCCTCTTCATCGGTCTGGTCTCCCTCGAGCTGATCACGCTTGTGCAACGGGGTCACAAGCCCGTGCCCGCGCCGAAGCCGCTGGTATGGCTTACGGCGGCGACGGCGGTCGCTTCGGCGGTGTCCGGGTTGCTTCTGGCTCGGGAGGACGGCTACGGCGGTGATGGTCTGGAGTTACATCGCTGGGGCGGCATCGTCGCGGCGGTTTTGTCTGTGGTCATGGCGCTTTTTCGCATGGGCTCCGCGCGGCACGTTCGCATCGGGTATCACTCGTTCCTTGGGTTGTTCGGGGCATCGCTGGTGTACACCGGCCACATCGGCGCGTCGATCACGCACGGCGAGGACTTTCTGTTCGAACCGTTCACCAAGTCGCGTGCGGCATCGGATCCGCTGCCGGATGATCTGTTCGCGCCGGTGGGGCGGATCCTGCAGGCCAAGTGCGTGTCGTGCCACGGACCCGACAAGCGCAAGGGCGGGCTCGCGCTCCACAACCTCAACGCCATACTCGAGGGCGGCGAGATGGGGCCGGCGGTGGTGATGGGCTCGCCGAAGGAGAGTGAGCTCTTGATTCGCATCCATCTTCCGATGGATGACGAGTACCACATGCCTCCCGCGAAGAAGCAGCAGTTGACGGCGGAGGAGATCGCGACGATCGAGGCGTGGATCGGTGGTTCTCCGACGAACCCGGAGAGCCGCGGTGCGGAGCCTGTGCCGGAGGAAGCTTCTGCGTCGGCGGCTCCGGTGCCTGCTGCGCCGCGGGCGGTTCCGGATGCCGCGGCGTTGGCTCGGCTCCAGGCTGCGCGAGTGCACGTGGCAACGCTGGATGCGGAGCATGGCCTGCTGTGGGTGGACACGAGCAGCGTGAGCCCACCGCTGGAGCCGGCGATGGCTCGCGAGCTGCTGCAGCCGATTGCGCCGTTCATCGGTCACCTCACGCTCGCGAAGGGGCCGCTGCCGACGGACTTGCCGGTTTTGTTGGCGGCGATGACCGAGCTGCAGCGTCTGGACCTGCGGCAGACGGCGACGACGGACGCGGAGATCGGGGCGTTGGCGGGGCACCCGGCGTTGACGGACCTCGTGCTGTCTCAGACGCAGGTGACGGATGCCGCGGTGGAGGGCCTGGCGATGGTCCCGAGCCTGAAGCGGGTGTATCTGTGGGGGACAGGGGTGACACCGGACGCG
>JBIKMF010000518.1:0-2521 GCA_044359425.1 Phycisphaerales bacterium | reverse complement strand
TCCCGGATGCTCACGCCGATCTTTCAGGGTGAACGCGAGTCCATCGGCCCGGTCCGCGACGCCCTGATGCACCGGCTCTCCACGATCCCCTGGTTCCGACAGCAGTTCCTCGACTCCCTTGCGGGCGTCAAGACCGGGATCTTCAGCCGTCTGCCCGACTCCGCCGCGGCACCGTTGCACCGCGCACAACAGGTCCCGTAGACTCAGGCATGGGAACGGCCCAACACACCCGCATCGCCGAGCTCCGCGCCCTCCTCCACCACGCCAACCGCGCGTACTACGCCGACAATGCGCCCATCATGTCCGACCCCGAGTTCGACCGGCTCCTCGCCGAGCTCGCCTCGCTCGAAGCCGCGCACCCAGAGCTCGACGATCCCAACAGCCCCACGCGCCGCGTCGGCGGAGAGCCCATCGCCGGCTTCTCCCAGATCGTCCACGCCTCGCCGATGCTCTCGATCGACAACACGTACAGCGAGGCCGAGGTCCGCGAGTGGTACGCCCGCATGCGCAAGGCCCTCAACCTCGACGACGGCCTCTTCTCCACCCAGTCTTCCCTCGCCGTCTCCTGCGATCCCAAAATCGACGGCCTCGCCCTCTCCCTCCGGTACGAGAACGGTGCCCTGAAGCACGCCGTCACTCGCGGCGACGGCACCAAGGGCGACGACGTCACGCACGCGGCCCGCGCGATCTCGTCCATCCCGCTTGTCCTCTCCGGCGACGCGCCGGCGGTCCTCGAAGTGCGGGGCGAGGTCTACCTCCCACTCTCCGAGTTCGACCGCATCAATGAAGAACGCGAAGCACAGGGCCTCGACCTCTTCGTCAATCCGCGCAACGCCGCCTCGGGCGCGATGAAGCAGCTCGACCCCCGCGAAGTCGCCAAGCGCAAGCTCGCCTTCGTCGCCCACGGTCGGGGCGAGATCAGCGACCCCCAGTTCGCCCCTTCGTTCTCCGCCTTCTGCGCCCGCATCCGCGCCATGGGCCTGCCCGTCAGCACCGACTCCACGCGCTGCGACTCCGTCGACGACACGCTCAAAGCGATCGACGCCTTCGCGACCAAGCGTCACTCCCTCAACCACGCCACCGACGGCATGGTCGTCCGCCTCGACTCCTTCGACCACCAGCGCGCCGTCGGCCTCACCTCCAAGAGCCCCCGCTGGGCCATCGCGTACAAGTACCCCGCCGAACGCAAGACCACCCGCCTCATCAAGGTCGAACACCAGGTCGGCAAGACGGGCAAGATCACGCCGCGGGCCTCGATGGAGCCCGTCTTCCTCGCGGGCACAACAGTCCAGCACGCCACGCTGCACAACTACGGCCGCGTCCGCGACGCGTCAACCGAACTCCAGGACCATCGCACCGACATCCGCATCGGCGACACCGTGTTCGTCGAAAAAGCCGGCGAGATCATCCCGCAGGTCGTCGGCGTCGTCCTCGCCTCACGTCCCGAGAACGCCACCCCCATCACGCCTCCCGCCCTCTGCCCCGTCTGCGGCGGCGAAGTCGAGATCGAGCCCCCCGAGTCCCTCGATCACCCAGCCCTCGAAACCACCCGCCGCTGCATCAACCCCGAATGCCCCGCGCAGGTTCGCGAGAAGCTCATCTGGTTCACCGGCCGCAAACAGATGGACATCGACGGCCTCGGCGAAAAAACCATCGACCAGATCCGCGCCGAGTCCTCCATCCCACTCTCCACCTTCGCCGACATCTTCCGCCTCGCCAACCACCGCGACGCCCTTCTCCAGATCGACCGCATGGGTGAGAAGAAGGCCGACAACATCCTCAAAGGCATCGAAACCGCCAAATCCCGCGGCCTCGCTCGCCTCCTCGCCGGCATGGGCATCCGCCACATCGGCGATACCACCTCCCGCCTCCTCGCCCGCCGATTCCCCTCGCTCGACGCCCTCCTCGCCGCCTCCGAACTCGAACTCCGCCCCAAGTCCCTCTCAAAGGACGAAGCCCGCCAACTCGGCCTCAGCGAAGACCCGTCCCGCCGCCCCGAAACCGGCCTGGGCAAGGACACCGCCCCCGTCGTCCACGCCTACTTCCACAGCGAGCGTGCCGCCCACACCTTCGCCGACCTCCGCGCCCTCGGCGTCAACCTCGATTCCGTCGACTACGTCCCCGAAGGCGCCCAGCCCACCTCCGGCCCATTCGCCGGCAAGACCATCGTCATCACCGGGACCCTCCAGTCCTACGAGCGCACCGAGCTCACCGAGCTCCTCGAAAAGCTCGGTGCCAAGGTCAGCGGCTCCGTCTCCAAGAAGACCTCCCTCGTCATCGCCGGCGAATCCGCCGGCAGCAAGCTCGAGAAGGCCAACGAACTCGGTGTCACCGTCTGGGATGAGCCCGCCCTCCTCCACGCCCTCGCCCAGGCCGGTATCCCGCCCCGCCCCACTCCGTGATACGCTCCCCTCCGATGCACAACGTCGAGTACAAGTGTGAACTCCGCGACCTCGCCCTGGCCCGCTCGATCCTGAGGGCCAAGGGCGCGTCGTTCATCGGCGAACTCAAGCAGACCGAC
>JBIKMF010000134.1:0-9615 GCA_044359425.1 Phycisphaerales bacterium | reverse complement strand
GCTGAGTGTTGCATCGCAGCCCCGGAGTGCAACGGAAGGGCGTTGGCTCGTTCGGCGATCTAGAAAAAGAAGCCCACCCGGAACTCGACCTCGAAGTCGTACTGCTTGTAGTCGTCCACCAGCGGGGCCTTGAACTCCAAGGACATGACGGACTTCGGGCTGATCATCTTGCCGACCTGAACATTGAAGGGGACGAACGCGTCGCCGTCGTCTTCAAGATTGACCCGGATCTCCGGGGCGAGGGTCAGGAACCACGCGTCGGGGAGATTGATATTGAACAGCGGCTGGATGACGAGGTCGTGGATGTCCCTTCGGTCCTCATCGCCCGCGACGCTGAACTGGTCCTTCACGAGCAATCCCGCAAAGCTCCCCTTGCTGATCTCCGGCAGCGCATAGATGCCGGCAACGGTCGGTGCCAGTTGCCACTTGCCTGTGCCCATCTGATCCTCGCTGCCTGTGGGAAACAGGACCTGGGTACCAAATGCGAACTGCCATCGCCCCTGCGGTGGGGTGATGAACAGGAACTGGGCCAGGGCATCACTGGTGCCCGCGTGCCAATCGCCGTCCGGATTGTCCGGGCTTGGCACGTCGTTGATCGCAAAAGGAAGGTCGAAGCGGGTACCCAGTTTCCAGCCACCGTTGCCGAGAGCGAACGGAACATCGAGACGCAAGGTGGGCACAACCGCGCTGTTGCCGCCGGGCAGGTCCTGGTACTTCAAGCGGATGTCCAGGCGAGCCAGCGGCTTGGTTGGATCCTGACCGGTGTTGACCTCCTCTGCGGCCTGCGACTCGGGAACACCATCCTTGGGCGGATCTTCGGGCTGGAGGATGAGGCGTGCGTCGTCCATCGCCAGCCCGACACGTACTCGGCTCGATTCGGCCGGAGCCGCTGCCGCGTTGGGCGCGGGAGGTTGACTGTGCGCCGACGCCAAAGAGGCCGCGGCCTGGAGAACCGAGAGAATAAGCAAAGCGGCGGCTGGCCCGGACTCGATCTTCATCGTCCGCTCTCCTTACGGTGACTCCTATTCAACCCGAAATCTGATGACCCGACGTAGCCGCGGCCCGGCACGCTCGACTTACCGGGGCATGGCGGTCCGGCGTGAGTTTCAGAACTTGATGCCAAACCCAATGATGGGGCCGTGCGTCACAACGTCCCACGTAAACGTCTCATCGCCACTTCCGCTGGAATAGTCTTCGCCGATGGCGCGGTACCCTGCGTAAGCCGAAGCGGGGTGGTCAAAGAGCGTGAAGTTGTAACCGAACACCGCTGTGGCAGACCAGGTGAAGTCAGAGGAGACCCCGAACCCGCCGACGTCACCGGTGGTTTCGAGGTGCCATCGCTCCGAGAGCGGGAGCACGAACTTTGCCCCGACAATCGGATCCACCCAGCTCCGTCCCCGCGATTGTTCCGCGGCAACTTCCGGGCTCAATGTGAGATCAACGCTCGTGTATCGGCCACCCGCGTAGAGATCCAGCGTTGTGCGATGCACGTTCGCCGCCGCTTCGCCCGTCTGGTCCCATTCGCCAAGCCGATACATGCCGGCAAAGTCGAGGATGACCAGTTCCGACGTCACATCAACATCCGACACGCCGAGGGGACCCGTCTGGTCTTCGACGCCAATCTTCGTGTACACCCCATCCAAGAACGCGCCCCAGCGGCCCTTGCCGACTTCAAGTCGTCCAGAAAAACCGAACACCGAGTCCGAGGCGTCGAGCACATCGCCGAAGGACGCGTCGACGCTGGTTGTGTTACCCCTCGCTCCGACATCGCCGGTCACACCCATGATCCAAACCCAAGCGGTGACATCGGCACGCCACCCGGGGCTCTCCGCGGCGGGCACGGATGTCGGAGTGTTCGGCGCATCAGACGCAACCGGACTGGCCTTGGCAGGTCCTTCCGGCTGTACCACCGGCTCGGCGGCTATCGCCGGGACCGCTGCCGCCAGAAGTGTCAATATCCACGCTGAACGGGTCCGCGATGTCGATTCGATAGGGTGCATGTCTAAGCCTCCGAGGGTGTGGCTGAGCAAGCAAAGCACGGCCCCTTCACCGAGGATAGTAGCTCTTCGCGTGACGCCAGTAGATGAGGCAGAACTCGTCGATCGTCAGGCTCTCGCGCCGATCGGTCGCTACGCCCCGGGAGGCGATGAACTCGCTCACGATCCGCTCGTACTCGGCGCGGCTATCGGGTGTTCCGTGCTTCCCGAGATACAGGTCCCGTCCGCACACCGTGACGACGGCCTGTCCGCTCGCACGGTGCAGGCGATACCGCGGCACGCGCAAACCGCTGACGGAGAAATTCGGGGGTTGGAGGGCGTCGTTCGAGATGGCGAAGGCTCCTCTCGGTACTACCGGATTTGACCCGGTTTCTACCGAAAACTCGAAGCATTTCGCCGCTCGGCCCCGCGTGGGGCCGGTGCGCCTAAGTCAGGCGCCCAGCGTGGTTTCCATCAAAGCGGGCGAAGGGATTCGAACCCTCGACGTACAGCTTGGAAGGCTGTCACTCTACCACTGAGTTACGCCCGCGGACAGTGGGGATAGTAGCCGGGATCAGCGGGTGGATGGGGTGGTGGGGGGTGGGTTTGTTGGGGTGGAGTCGAGGAAGGACTTGAGGGTGGCGCCGATTTCGGGTTGCTGGATGTAGTTGCCGCGGCCGACATCGCGGCCGGCGATGGTGGCTTGGTCGAGTTGGTCGGCGCAGGTGAGGAGGATTTCGGCGCCGGGGCCGCGGGCGTAGAGGGGGATGAGGCGGTTGCTGTGGCCGTTGGAGTGCCAGTGGTGGCCGGGGAGGTTGCCGCGGCCCTTGCTTTCGAGGGGAGCAAAGGGGGTGGTGGTGGAGGCTTGGCCGAGGAGGATGTGGTCGTGGTCGGCGGTGACGACGACGAGGGTGTTGGACCAGTTGGGTTTGGCTGGGTCGTTGGCGTTGGCGTCGAGGGTGGAGACGACGGAGCGGATGGTCTCTTCGAAGGCGAGGACTTCTTCGATCATTCGGCCGCACTGGTTGGCGTGTTCGGCCCAGTCGATGGCGCCGCCTTCGATCATGAGGTAGAAGCCGTCGGGGTCTGGAGAGAGGAGGCGGAGGGCGGTGTCGGCCATCTGCTTGAGGGTGGGGACGTCGGTGGCGAGGGGGTCTTGGCCTGGGAGGGTTTGCGTGGGGTCGGAGGCGCTGGGGCGTTCTTGCTGGAGGGTCTTGCCGGTGCGGGCTTGGAGGAGGACCGGGAGTTTGGTGGATTCGGGCGTGAGCGAGGCGATCTGCGCGGGGTCTTGGTACATGGACCACGTGATGTTGGCATCGCCGAAGGGCTCGCCTGCTTCGAGCTTTTGCCAGGCTGAGGTTCCGATGAACTCGTGCTTGGGGGTTTCGCGCTTTGTGCCGTCGGCGGCGTACCACGGGTGGCCTGCGCCGCCGAGGACATCGACGAGGCCGCCGGCGAGGATGCGATCGGCGAGGGCGGTGTACGCGGCGCGGGAGACGTGGGCGGCGCCGGCAGCGGCGGCTGGGGTTGCGTGGGTCCAGGGGACTGAGCTGATGATGCCGACGGACTTTCCGGCGCGTTTGGCGGCGTGCGCGGTGGTGTCGAGCGGGGTGCCGTTGCCGTCGACGTTGATCGCGCCGGGGTAGGTGCGGACGCCGGTGCTGAGGGCGGTCATCGTGTTGGCGGAATCGGGCGCGGAGAGGCGGAGGTACTTGTAGCCTTCGAAGCGGAAGGGGTACTTCTCATCGCCGCCGTCGACGGGGGTTGGGTCCCAAGCTTTGGCGGGGTCGTAGACGACTGAGGGGTCTTGGAGGAGTCCGTCGGGACCGGGGCGTGGGCGGCTGAGGTGGCGAAGCGCGTAGGTGGCGACCCAGGACTTCTTCCATTCTGGGCCGTCGATGACCATGTCGCGGCCGGCGTAGTGGCGGGTGGCGACCCAGGAGCTTTCGCCCCCGCCGTCGGCGATCATGAGGATGATGTACTTGGGGTTGTCGCCCGCGATCGCGGGGGCGGCGCAGATGAGCAGTGAAGCGGCGAGTGACGCGATGCGCAGCATGAGCGGACTCCTGGAGCGAGTTGGCAGGAGCGTAGTGTGCGAGTCGAGTGGCTTAGGCGTTTCGAACGGCTCTTAGCGCAAGGAACATTGGGATCTCGCGGCGGGCGCGGTTTTCTTCCGCGGCGCGCGGGCCGGGTTCGCTGGAGCGGAGGCTGGGCCATTCTTCGATGCAGTCGATGAGGAGCCCGGCTTCGGCGAGCGCGCGTGCGTAGGTCTGGAGGGGACGGTGGTAGGTCCAGGTGACGACGCGTTCGGCGCCCTTGGAGGCCTTGCCGGGGTTCATGATGATCGGGGACTGCCCGGGGGAGAGGTAGCCGTCCACGCGGCGGTACTGGCGGACTTCCTGGTCGCGCTGTTGTGGCTGCTGGTAGCGAGCGCGGGGGCCGCCCGACTCGGACTCTTTGGGAGCGTCGATGGGGGCCCAGCCCCAGGAGGTTTGGCCGGGAGCGCGGAAGGCGGGGTGGAGCATGATGGCGACGAACTTGCCGCCGACTTTGAGGGAGTCGCGGATGCCACGCATGACGGGGGCGAGGGGCTCGATGTTCATGAGGGCCATGATGCAGGAGACGCGGTCGAACTCGCCGAGTTGGGAAGCGGTGAGGTTGCGTGCGTCGCCGACGTGAAACTCGGCGTTGGCGGGCGCGGATTTCTTTGCCGCGGCGATGAGGCGAGGAGAGGCGTCGACGCCGACGACGGAGACGCCTTCGCGGGAGAGGGCGTGGCAGAGGACGCCCTGGCCGCAGGCGACGTCGAGGACGCGCATGCCGCGGGTGGCGTGGAGGAGCTTGAGAGCGCCGGGGATGAGGAGGTTGTCGTGGTGGTCGCTGCGGCGTTGGTCGACGAGTTGGTCGTACCACTCCGCGACGTGGTCCCAGCCGGCCTCGTTTGGCGCGGGGTTGTCGGGGTTCTGGGAGTGGTCGCGGGATGGAGGCGGGGGCGGGGTTGGTGCGGGGCGGGGTGCGGAGGGGTCGGTGGGAGCGGGGAGGGACTTGAGGGCGACGAGTTTGAGGAAGGGGGCTGGGAGTTCGCTGAAGAGGTTGAGTGGACGGCCGGTGCGGGCGTCGGTGAGGCCGAGTTCGGCGGCGTGGAGGCAGACGCGGGAGATGGGATCGTCTTTGGCGCCGTAGCGGCGATCGCCGACGATGGGGTGGCCGAGGTGGGCCATGTGGGCGCGGATCTGGTTTTTGCGGCCGGTGTCGAGTTTGAGTTCGACGAGGGTGCGGCCGTTTCCGATGGCGCGGACGCGGTAGTGGGTGACGGCCATCTTGGCTTCCATCGCCGAGTCGTCGTCGGGCTTTCGGCGGGAGCGTGCGATGACGGCGGTGGGGACTGTGCGCATGACGCCGTTTTCGTCTTCCTCGAGGAAGGACTGGACGACGTCGATGTCGCCGACTTGTTTGCCGGCGAGTTCACCTTCGAGGACTGCGAAGTAGATTCGGCGGACGCGGCGGGCGCGGAGGTCTTCCTTGAGCCACTTGAAGGAGGGCTCGGATTTGGCGAAGACGAGGAGGCCGCTGGCTTCCTTGTCTAGGCGGTGGATGACCCAGACCTTTGTGCCGCGGCGTTTGACCTGCTCGCGGACGTGGCGCTTGATGATGGCGAAGACGTTTTCGCGGTTTTCCTCTTCGAGGGAGACGGTGAGGAGGCCGGCGGGTTTGTCGACGACGATGATGTCGTTGTCTTCGTGGACCAGGCGAAGGCCTTCACGGAGGAAGGTTTCGCGTGGGGAGGGTGGGGCGGAGGGCGTGGGGGAGGGGAGACGGGCCGGCGTTTTGCGGGCCGGCTTGGTGGGCTTGCGTCGGTCGTTCACGTTTCAGGCTCCCCTGGTTGCCGCGGCGGCGTGGGATTGTGCGTGTGATTCGATGAGGGAGAGAACCCAGGGCGCGAAGTCGGCTTTGGCGACGCGGCCGGAGGTGGAGAGGGTAGCGCCGGCGGCGTCGATGACGATGGCTTCGACGGTTTCGCTGTCCATGGTCTCGAGGGGGTTGCCGATGACCATGTCGATTTTTTTACGGGCGAGTTTGGCGCGGGCGGAGGCGAGGAGTTCGTCGCGGGGTTCGAGGGCGAAGCCGACCATGAACTGAGAGGGGCGGCGGTTGGCGGCGACTTCTGCGAGGAGGTCTGGGGTGGGTTCGAGGTCGAGGGTGAGCTTTTGATCGGTGCGGCGGAACTTTCCACCGAGGAAGGCAGGGTCGACCTTGGGGCGGTAGTCGGCGACGGCCGCGGCCATGACGAGGCAGTCGGCGGAGGGGGCGTGGGTGGCGAGGAGGGAGCGGAGGTCCTCGCAGGTCCGGAACCGGTGGACGTGGAGGTGCGAAGGGTGGTCGGCTTGGAGGCGGGGGAGTTCGTGCGCGGCGGAGGCGGGACCGAAGAGGAGACGGACGGTCCAGTGGCGGCGGAGTGCGGCGTCGGCGAGGGCGAGGCCCATTTTGCCGGAGGATCGGTTGCCGATGAAGCGGACGGCGTCGATGGGTTCGTGGGTGGGGCCGGCGGTGATCAGGAGGGTGCGGCCGAGACCGAAGTGGGTTGGGATGGTTGGGGGCAAGGTTGGGGGCTCTGGAAGTGGGTCGGACGGGGCGTGGTTTGGGGGGCCAGAGAAAACGACGGATGCAGCCGGGGACGACGGAAGTTGGTATCCTCAAATTGATAGGCGTCCGGGAGGCCAGCATAATGGGACCCCGAACGTCGGGATGGGGGGGCGGTCGGTGGCGATGTTTGTTCGTTGTTTGATTGGATTGGAACTGAACGCTTGGGCCGGATGACACCGGGGTGAACATGGCGAGGTCGAAAAAGAAGCTGGGCGAGATCTTGGTGGGGTGGGGCGTGATTTCCGCTGCGCAGGCGGACAAGGCGGCGCAGGTTGCGCAGTCGACGCGGAAGAGGATGGGGGAAGCGATCGTCGAGCTTGGGTTCGCGAAGGAGGACCAGGTCGCGAAGGCGTTGGCGAGTCAGTTCGGGTACGAGTACATCGATCTGGCGTCACCGGACACGGTGGGGAAGATTGATTTGAAGCTGATCCCGGAGGAGCTGATCAAGAAGCACAGCATTCTTCCGATGAGCCGCGCGAATGGGCGGCTGAGTGTGGTGGTTCACGATCCGTTGGATCTTGAGCTCCTGGACATGCTGCGGTTTCGGCTGAACGTGGAGGTTGATCCGCGGCTGGCGCCGAAGAGTCTGATCAAGAAGTTCTTGGATGCGTCGGCGGCGGGGACGGCGCGGAGTTTCAAGTCGGGCGAGTCGTTGGTGACGGAGTCGATCGACAAGTCGGTGGACCGGTCGGTGGACAAGTCGGTTGACCGGTCGATGGACAAGTCGATCGACGTGGCGGCGGATGAAGCGCCGATCGTGAAGTTGTGCAACCGCATTCTGTCGGAGGCGGTGCGGATGCGGGCGAGCGACGTGCACGTGGAGCCGATGGCGGACCGCGTGCGGCTGCGGTACCGGATCGACGGCGTGTGCATGGAGCGTGACAACCTGCCGAAGCGGATGCAGAACTCGCTGTTGTCGCGGTTCAAGCTGATGGCGGGTATCAACATCGCGGAAAAGCGGATGCCTCAGGACGGGCGCATCAAGCTGGCGGTGGACGAGGCGAGCATCGACTTCCGTGTGTCGAGTTGTCCGGCGTACCACGGCGAGAGCGTGGTGTGTCGTATTCTGCGGCCGGATTCGGTGCGTATCGGTCTGGTGAACCTGGGGTTTGAGCCGGACAATCTGGCGGTGTTCAACCGCGTGATCCGGCGGCCGAACGGGATCTTTCTGGTGACGGGGCCGACGGGTAGCGGCAAGACGACGACGCTGTACTCGGCGCTGGATGTTTTGAACCGGCCGGACAAGAAGATCATCACGGCGGAGGACCCGGTCGAATACCAGTTCGAGGGGATCAATCAGTGCCAGGTGCGTGAGTCGATCGGGCTGGGCTTCACGGCGATTCTGCGGTCGATGCTGCGTCAGGCGCCGAACATCATTCTGGTCGGCGAAATTCGTGATAAGGAAGTCGCTGAGATCGCGATCCAGGCGGCGCTCACGGGTCACTTGGTGTTCTCGACGCTGCACACGAACGACGCGCCGAGCGCGATCACTCGTCTGGTCGACATGGGCGTGAAGCCGTTCCTGGTGGCGTCGTCGATCCAGGCGGTGATGGCGCAGCGGCTGGTGCGAGTGCTCTGCAAGGAGTGCAAGCGGGTCGCGAGGGAGGACGAGATCGATCCGAAGTACCTGCACCTCACCGGCATCACGATGGCCGAGGCGGTGGGGAAGGTGCACAAGGGTCCTGGGTGCGCGAACTGCGTGAACACGGGGTATCGCGGCCGGAAGGCGATCTTCGAGATGATGCTGATGAACACGCAGATCCGCGAGCTGGCGTTCAACCTTGCCCCGATCTCGGAGCTGAGGCGTGCGGCGTTGGCGAGCGGGATGCGGCCGCTGGTGGAGGACGGGAAGATCAAGGTGTTGAACGGCGTGACAACGGCGGACGAGATCGCTCGTTCTACGCAGGTTGACCAGGAGGCCGCGAAGGCCGCTACCGGGGGTTGAGACCCGAACGTTTTCTGAGGATGTTCCCCGACCGATGGGCGGGGCGATACGAGGTTTGATTCATGAGCAGCATGCAGATCGATCGTCTTCTGGACACCGTGGTGAAAAACGGGGCGTCGGATCTTCACCTGACTGTGGGGCGTCGGCCGACGCTGCGGCACCACGGCGGGCTGAAGGACCTGAACACGCGGATCCTGAACTCGGAGGACATGGTCGGTCTCATGAAGTCGATCACGCCGGAGCGGAACCAGCAGGAGTTGCAGGAGGAGGGCGGTACGGACTTCGGGTTCGCGTACGGCGATGCGGCCCGCTTCCGTGTGTCGGTGTTCCGTCAGCGTGGCGACATCGCGATGGTGCTGCGGCAGATCCCGAACAGATTGCTGACGTTCGAGCAGATCGGTTTGCCGGAGGTGGTGCGGGAGTTGATCCGCCGGCCGCGTGGCCTGTTCCTGGTCACGGGGCCGACAGGTTCGGGAAAGACGACGTCGCTGGCGACGATGATCGACTTCATCAATACGAACATGGATCGGCACATCGTGACGATGGAAGACCCGATCGAATACTACCACTACCACAAGAAATCCATTGTGAACCAGCGTGAGGTGGGGAACGACGTTCCGAGCTTCGCGGAGGCGTTGCGTCGAGCCCTGCGTCAGGACCCCGACTGCATCCTGGTCGGCGAAATGCGAGACCTCGAAACGATCGAGGCGGCGATCCGAGCGGCCGAGACGGGCCACTTGGTGTTCGGCACCCTGCACACGACGGGCGCGGCGAAGACGATCGACCGCGTGGTGGACGCGTTCCCGGTGACCCAACAGAACCAGATCCGAGTCCAGCTTTCGACCGCACTGCTGTGCATCCTGAGCCAGGCGTTGTTGACGAGGATCGACCAGCCGGGGATGGTGGCGGCGTACGAGTTCCTAGTGATTACCCCTGCCGTGGCGAACCTGATTCGCGACGCGAAGACGTTCCGAATCGATTCGGCGATCCAGACGGGCAAGAAGTTCGGCATGCAGCTGCTGGACGACCACCTGTGGACGCTGTACATGA
>JBIKMF010000263.1:0-5891 GCA_044359425.1 Phycisphaerales bacterium | reverse complement strand
CCCAAGTTCGGTTCCGCCACAGCTGCTGTACACGCTCAGCACCGTGTCCAGCGAGGCCCCACACGTCGAGAACCGGTACGAGCCCGTTGTGCTCGGCGTGAACCGGTACCACAGGTCCCGGGTCACATCAAACTCGCACGACGAAGCTCCGTTCACCGATACGTTCGAGCCGAAGTTGATCGACGTGTTGCCCGCTCCAACCGCCACGGCGCCGCCGCACGTGTCGTTTGAGGGAGGCGGTGTCGAGCCCGCAATGTTCAGCACCGTCGAGCCAAGCTCGTACGAACCCACCCGGACCAGATACGCGGTGCCCGCGATCAGGTTGTTCACCGTCAGGTCGCTCGCCGCCCCGCACCCGTCATCGTCGCACCCGAGCTCCGTCCCGCCGCAGCTGCTGTACACGCTCAACACAGTGTCCAGCAAAGCCCCGCACGTCGAGAACCGGTACGAGCCCGTTGTGCTCGGCGTGAACCGGTACCACAGGTCAAGTGTTGAGTCGAACTCACAGGAAGCGAGTCCATTGACGGACACCGCAGAATCGAAGTTAATCGAGGTGTTCCCGATTCCAGCCGCAAACGCACCGCCGCACGTGTCGTTTCCTGGAGCTGGCGGCGCCATAGTGATCACAAGCGCCGTGCTACCGGGCTCGTAGGACCCCAGACGAATGTTGTACGCCGCACCGCCAACAAGATCGGCGACTGCCCTCGATTGGAACCCAGCATCGCTGCACCCATCATCGTCGCATGCGATCTCCGGGCCTCCGCAACCTGCAATCACACTGACCACCGTGTCCAAGACACCTCCACAGGTGCCAAACGCGTACCGTCCGGTCTGTGGAGCAACGAACTGATACCAACGATCGATAGTCGGCTCGGCCTCACAAGAGGCAAAGCCATCAACTCGTTCCGCACCAGTGAACACCACCGGGGTGCTGCCCATGCCGATCGGCGATCCGGGACACGACTCATTCGGATCCGGCGGAACCGCCTCAACCACAACCCGAAACGCTCGTACCCGCAAGGTTGTGTTTGCCCCATCTGTCACTCGCCGGACTCGCAGCTGAAGGTTGTTCAAGTCCGCAACAGTCCACGATCTTCCGAGATCGAGCGTGATCTCGCCCGACGCACCCAGTCGATACCCGCAGTTTCCGCTGCCAGAGGTAAACGAACCGCTTCGGGTGAAGCTCGTCGACGTCCACCCCCGCACCCCGGGCACCTGAAAGTCCCAATCAACTCGCCCGGCATCATTTGTGTCGTAACGGCACATGACGTCAACACTTACGCTCGCGATGTCCCAGTTGGCGGGGATCGTCGTAAAGTTCTGAACCGCGTCGCACACCAGCCACGTGGTGTCTGTCAGCACGCTGTTGAACGTGTACGGTGCGCTCGTCGAGTTGCAATCACATGCCGAGCACCCCGGGTTCCCCTCACTCTCCGTTTCATCCGTCCACGCCGTGTTCGGAACTACGTTCCCCGCGTAGCGCGTTTCGGTAGTCTGCGCAAACACACCAGCAGCCGCTCCACCGACAACCATCGTGGCAACGAGGGCATGTGCAATACGTCTCATGTGTTCTCCTTGCAGGAATCCGACGTTCTGTCGCTGGAGGCACACCGCACCCACACCGCAGTCGCCTTATCCCGTCACCGTTGTAAGCGCATCTCGATGCGATCCCCCTTTGCATCAGTTCAGAATTTGACAGAAAGAGAATCCCGTCAACTACGCGTTAAACTTGCGCGATGACGCGCGGTCGTCGGGCTCAATCCAACACCACGCTCATCGCCCAAGCAAACTCTTGCCGCGACACCGAATTGCGCGCGACTCCGCCAAGGCTCGTCGAGGTAGTCGCACAGAGCCGAGTCACCCAGCTTCAATAGCGAGGCGGCAGATTCGGCGGCACAAACCCGAGATACTCCTGGTTCGGAACATATGCTGTCCCGGGTATCGTGGTGTTCAGAATCTGACCAATCGCCTGCATCTGATGAGCCTCTATCCGCCCCATGCCTTCGGGACGTGGCAGAACAGTGACATCCCCAAAGAAGTGAGGCTGTTGAACCACCATCGTTCCAACCCCCGTCAACACCTCACCGTCGACCACATAAGTGGTAAACTGCCCCGGTCTGATCGGCTGACCTTCCGCGTTTAACACTGCCATGCTCGTCGTGCCAAGCCCGGCCGGATTGAAGAGTACCGCGTTCGCCCCGATGTAGGCCGCGGCGTACGACGCCAACCCACCACCGAGTGAATGGCCTGTGATCATCAACCCCGCATCCAACTCCCAGATCGCTTCCGCGTCAGCCAGAGCAGCCGCGTACTGCGGCGCGAGCGGATTCAAGCCCAAGCCCTGCGCGAAGTTGTTCCGCCAATCCGGATCGGTCAGCACAGATGTACTGGAAGTCCCGTTGAAGTCCAACACCCGCTGGTTGTCCCCCTGCCTGCGAAAGAGCACCGCTCTATAGCCCGACGGATCTCCATCGCGTAGCATCTCCACCGTCCAGCACTCGCCGTTCTGTCGAATCGATCGGGCGAGCTCCGCCATCCCGGGCTCACAAACGCCCGCTTCCGGATTCATCCCCAGCGATTCCATGCCGTCCAGCTCGCTCTCCGTGTAGTGCTTCCCGGTCGCCGGATCAACATACATCACGTCGCCCTGTTTGATCGGTTCTCGAACGAACCCCTCGCTCAATCCCTTTCCTCCATCCCGATAGCCAGCGTTGTTCAGCCCCTCAGCGACTCGCAACGCGACAGGCTTCTCCGCTGCCTTCTCCTCCGCCTTCTTGTTCGCGTACGCCTCGGCTTCGGCATCGGACTTTCCGTCCGCCTTGGCCTTCTCCCGCGCTCGATTGGCGGCTGTCGTGACGCCATCACTCTTGGAGGTCGCCTGCGCCGCCGTCGCACCGCCGGCAAGAGCCTCCTCCGCAGCTTTGGTCGCCAACGCGGGCGGCGCCGCACCACCAACGAGCACTATGGCCGCAGCCTTCTGGAGAACACTCGGCGCCATCGTCTTCGACGACTCTCGAGCCAGCATGAACTCCGCGTCTCCAAGCCTAACCGTTGTGCTACCATCGGAAATAGCCTTCCCCGCGGGCACAACCAAATCGGCCATCGCCGCCGTCGAAGGAACTCCCTGAATCAGCACGGACGGAACGGCACTCGTGCCAACCGCATTCCCCTTGTCATCCGGGGCACCGATGGCCGCAGCCTCCAGCTTTGCGTCCGATTGAACATCCGCGAAAAACTCCTGCACCTGATCGACAAGTCCTGGGCTTGGTTTGCTCGGGACGATCTGATCCATGATCGTGCCCACCAATTGAGACTGTAGCTCTGCGAGAATCTTGTCTACCGCGGCCTTCGCCGCGTACTCCGCCGCGCCGGACTCATCATCGAGCTGCCAACCCGACGTGAGGCCCGCCACCACCCTGCTCAGTGCTTGCCCGAGAAGCATGCTACCCAAGCCCAGCGGATTCGCGATCGCGTGGCCAGCCGCGTTGCTGACTGACCCGCTTGACAACAACGTTGCGAGCGCGGTTCCAACAAGTTGCTGCGTCATCGTCGAAAACGGGAAGTTCAGCTTGTCGTTGTCCGCTCGGTCCGCTGCTGTTCCTCCCCCCTTGGGCCCTCCCTCGACTCTCTCCTGCTGTTCCCGCGCAACCGCGCCCACAATAGCCTCCGCCGCGGGACTTCCCGACGAGGGTCTCACCATCGGCGCACGTGATGCTCGCAACTTCGCCGATAGCTCCTTCGGAGCCCTGAAAGCATGAAACCCGCTTGTTGTAGGAAACAGCAGCGCCAGATCTCCGTCCGGTGACGTGGCGACGAGACAGTAACCAGGCACTGACGGTTGGGCATCGGGTGCTTCTCCCCGTCCAACCTTGTCAAGATCACTCCGTAGCTGCTCTACGCCGACGTCCGTTTTGAAGGTCAACTGACCGAAGACCCGAAGTTGCACAGCGACACCTCAGTTCAGCTTGACCTTCGCTCCCTTGACCACACAATCGCCCGTCGCTCTTACCTCCGTTTGTCCTCCGTGGCACATTGTCTTCATTCCACCCTCGACCAGCGTGAACGCTCCGAGCGTTAAATTGAGCGTGCCCGTCTGCGTGAGCGCCATCGATCCCGCGATATTGGTGATCGGCGCCGCCATGTTGACCATCATGGTTCCCGTTATCGTCAGCATTGAGCCACTAATACTGATCACGCCCGCCTGGTTCATGTGGATGACGCTCGCCCCGCACTGCAGCGTGATCGACGTCCCCGCCTTGATCAGCAGCGTCTGCCCAACATCAATCACCTTCGCAACCCCCACCGTCTCCTGCGCGTTCAGGCCAATGTCCTCCACCCTGTTCTGCCCCACCGACACCATCTCGTTCTTCCCAACCTGATCGATCCGGTCATTCCCGACAACGTGGACCTCGTTGTACTGCGCATTGAAGAACAGCCCTTCCTGCGCTCCGCTGTCATTGATCGTGATCTCGTTCGCGCCGTCCTCGCCATCCAGACTGTCCGACTTGAACGTCGTCATCTGCGTCCCCGCCGCCACCCCGGGCGGTAACGCATCATCCGAGTCGTCATCCTCGTGCATCCACTCATCCACCTGCCGCGGCGTCGGTCGTGGCAGCGGCGTGCCCGAACGACCCGATGTCCGCGCCCCATACTTCGACTCTACCAGCGGCTGCGACTGCTCCCCATCGCTCTCCGCGCCCGACGCCACCGCTCCCAGTGCCGCGCCCGGCGTCGGCCCCGCGACATACGCATCCCGCGACGAATCTGCATGCGGGGTCGTTTGCCCAGCCGTCGGACGAGGCGGCGGCGGAGCACCGTTTGGGGACGACGCCGGAGTCGGGCTCCCCTTCACCGGCTTGTGCTTCACTTCCTTGCCCGCCGTGGTGATCGGTGGCATGTTCGCGCCGTTGTACACCCGGCCGGTGATGATGGGTCGATCCGGATCCCCCTCGAGAAAGTCCACGATCACCTCGTGCCCAACCCGTGGAATCGCGAGCCACCCATACCGTCGCCCCGCCCACGCCTGGCTCACCCTGATCCAGCACGAACTGTTCCCCCCGGGCTTTGCGTGCCGGTCCCAATGAAACCGTACCTTCACCCGCGCGTGACGGTCGGTGTAAACCTCCTCCCCCGCTCGCCCGACAACCGTCGCCGTCTGCGGACCCTTCATAACCGGCTTCGGTGTCTTCCTCGCCGGCCGGAAGCGATCCGTCGCCGGAATGGCCGTGAACTCTGCTCTGTAGATCGGAACCCTCCCCATATCCCCGCTCCCCGCCGAGTTGTACACGTCTGCCTGCGCATGAAACGTGATCCCCGTCGCCAGATACTCCTGATCCCGCTCCTCCGTCCCGGACCCGCTCACTCGAAACAACCGACCCGCGACCAGCCCCGGACAGTTCGCAGACCCCGTGCACAAGCACCGCTCGGTCAGCAACTCCTCAAGCCGACGCTCGGCAAGAATCGCCTCCCCCGCCAACGCCGTCATGTGGTTGCCCGGATACTCGAAGTACTCCGCGTCTACTTCGCAGTTCGGGTCCGAATCCCGCCGCCCAGCCAAGAGAGGCGTCCCAGGAACCTTGAAGTTGTAGTCAGAAGTCGCAAACCGCATCGCACGAACCTCATCACGCCGGCTCCAGTTCCACACGTACTCCTGTTCACCCTGCGCATCGTCATGCCGCACGGGCAGGATTCCCTTCAGCTCCGCGTTCGGACAGAGCGACGGTGAATCGCAGAGCACGAGCTGCTCCCCCTGCTCGTTGTCCCGCATGAAATAGAAGATGCCGTCGTCCTCCAGCAGCCTCTGGATGTAGTTCAACGAGCTCTCTTGGTACTGCACGCTGTAGCGCCGCCTCGCGTACCGCTTCCGGTCCGCGAGCTGGTTCAACACCGTC
>JBIKMF010000398.1:0-3716 GCA_044359425.1 Phycisphaerales bacterium | reverse complement strand
TCTTCGCAATCTCGCTCGAAGAGAGTCCCTGGTAGATCCGGCTCTCGCGGTTCAGGGACAGATACCACATCCACGGCACCAGCGTCGCTCGGTACCTCGTCAAACGACGCCCGGCCTGGTGATCGCACCGCTCCAGCGTCGCGAAGAACGCCCGAATCACCCGCGGTGTCACCCCCGGCGGACTCACTCGCACCGTCGCCCGGGTGCCCAGCAACGACGCCGGTTTCAACGCCGGTTCCGTGCTGTAGAACTCCACGTCATAACGAGGCAACTCGCCCAGACGCTCGTGACCGCGAACGCTATGCAGCAGCAGTGCGTCTTCTCCGAGCACGCACGACAGGGCGAGGGGACGTTCCTGCTGGGTGTACGCGGCGTGCTCGGCAGAGGTCGTTGCCATTGTGATGTCCAGTACACGGAAGGATTGTGCAGAGATCTACCCATTCCGAGTGTACAGACTTACATGCAACGCCGACGCCGCGCAGTTTAGTCGTGCGAAATCAGCATCGCGCAGCTGAAATGAAAGACCCCCGCATCACGCGGGGGTCTTTTCGTGTGTGGATGTCTGTCGGTCTGAGGATATCAGCAGCCGGGGGTGCCGATGCCGCCCGCGTCCCAGGCGCCGAAGAACGCGATCACGTCGTCGCCGTCGACGCCCGTCGAGGCGTCCCCGTCGGCGCAGATGTTGCCCGCGTCCCAGTCCGCGAAGAAGGCGATCACGTCGTCGCCGTCGATGCCGCCGTCGTTGTTGTAGTCAGCAAAGCAGCCGTCGGCCGCCCACGCGCACGGGGGTGTGGCGGGGACCTGCTGGAAGTACACGTCGTCCAAGTAGACCACACCGGTTGCACCCACGTCCGGGGCGAAGCGGCCGAGGACGATCTTCAGGTGGTTCGGATACGGGGGCAGGGGGAAGTAGCCCTCGTTGAAGTTGGCCGTGACCTCGGCCTGGATGTCCGCGAGCGACCAGCGCGTCTCGAAGTAGGTCCACTGGCCGTTCGTGTGACCGCTGACGACAGACTCGGGGCGCTCGCCCCAGGCGTCGAGCGTGGCGTAGTCCTGGTTGCCGAACTTGATGTTGAGCTTGACGCCGAAGGGGCTTCCCACGATGGGAGACTCGGCCGGGATCATGTAGTAGCCGGAAACGACGACATCACCGGAGCCTTCCCCTTCCCAGTTGAAGATGGGGTCGTAGAAGGGGAAGCCTGCCACGAAGAAGTTGCGGGTGTCGGTCGTGAACCCGCGGAAACCCACTTCGCCGTCCGCGCCAACCGCCGCGACCCACTCGCCGCTTCGCGGGGTCAGTGCACCGGGAGTCCCCACGGCAGCAAACGGGGGGAGCAGTCCGTCCCCAACGCGACGGCGAAACACCTCGTTGGGGTTCGACAGGTTGTGCCAGCCCTTGGGCTCGCCAGCGTTGAACGGGTTCGAATCCTCGAAGGACGGGTTGGTCACGCAGTTGTCGACGCTGGGGCAGGGGGTTTGGGCGAAAGCGGTACCGGCGAGGGCGGCGACGCAGGTGACGGAGAACAGGGTCTTCATGGAACACACTCCAGGATCGGGGACGCTTCAACCTCCCGCGAGGACGAGCAAGACGCCGGCGACAGGCCGGATGAAAGCCTTTTCATTATGGTCGGGTTTCGGTCCGGCCGCAAGACAATTGGAGCGTGATTTCCCAGATTTTCAAGGGCCCACGACCCGCAAAAACGCGAATTAGTCCTTCAGCCCGTCCGCCGCGAGCCCCCCGATAAAAACCCGTCTGGCGGTGATGAACAGGATCAGCACCGGGCCGACGACCATCGTGCTCGCGGCCATCAGGAGATTCCACGGGGCGTTTCCGGCCTTGGCCTGGTACAGCTGCAGGCCCAGGGCCAGCGTGAACTGGTCCCGGTGGGGCAGGAAGATCAGGGGGGCGAGGAAGTCGTTCCACACGTAGATGAAGTGGAACAGCGCGACGACCACGAGCGCGGGTTTGGAGAGGGGGAGGATGATCCTCCAGAACGTCCCCCAGTGGCCGCACCCGTCGATCTTCGCGGCTTCGTCGAGTTCCTTGGGGATGCCCAGGAAGAACTGGCGGAGCATGAAGACGTTGAACGCGCCGGCGAACCACGCCGGGACCCAGAGGGGCTTCAGACTGCCGATCCAGCCGAGGTTCTTGAAGACCACGAAGAGCGGACCCATGATCACCGGGAAGGGGATCATCATCGTGGCGAGGACGACCGCGAACGTGACCGCGCGGCCTCGGAAGGGGATGCGGGCGAAGCCGTAGGCGACGATTGCGCTGCTGAGGGTCATGCCCACGACGCTGAGGAGGGCGATGATGAGGGTGTTGCGGAGGTAGATGGGGAACGTCACGGCCGGGTCGTTCCAGACCGCCGTGTAGTTGCTCTTGATGTTGGCGGGGAGTGTGGAGATGTCCGAAGGGAAGATCGTCGACTGGGCCTGCGAGGCTTCGAGCTGGTCTTTCCAGCTTGTTGAGATCATCCAGACGAGGGGGAAGAGGAATGCCGCGGCGATGGCGATGAGGGTGGCGTACACCACAGCGCGTGCGAGGGGGGTGCCTCTGCGGCCGACGATGTGGGATGGGGGTTCGCGAGTCGTCATGGGTTAGCCTGCGCGGTAGTGGACGTAGCCTCGGCTGAAGAGGAACGTCAGGCCGGTGAGGAGGAGGACGACGAGGAACTGGATCCAGGCCTGCGCGGAGGCGTAGCCCATTTTGGCGTAGACGAACGCGTTGTCGTACATCGCGCTGGTGTAGAAGTACATGGAGTGGGGGTCGCCGCCGGGGGTGGCCTTGGTGAGCACGAAGGGAATCGTGAACACCTGGACCGCGCCGATGGTGAGGGTGACGACGTTGAACAGGATGACGGGGGAGATCATCGGGAGCGTGACGTTGAGGAAGCGGCGCACCGGGCCCATGCCGTCGAGCGCGGCGGCCTCGTACAGGTGGATCGGCACTTCCTTCATCGCGGCGAGGTAGACGATGACCATCTGACCGATGCCCCAGAGGCTGACGATGACGAGCGCGGCCATGACCCAGCCGTCCTTGCCGAGCCAGTTGACCTGGGGGAGGCCGAGGGTCGTCACGATCTTGTTGAGCACGCCGTTCTGCTGGTTGAAGAGCCAGAGCCAGATCATCGCGGAGGCGGACATGGGAACGAGCGTCGGCAGAAAGACCGCGGCCTGGAAGAACCCTTCCGCGCGAACGCGTGCCGTCAGGAGCGAAGCGATCACGAGCGCGAGGATCGTGCAGGCGGGGATGGAGAGCGAGGCGTAGAGGGCGGTTTTCGCGGCGGCCTTCAGGAAGAGTTCGTCGTGGAGGAGGGCCTTGTAGTTGTCGAGCCCGATCCAGAGCGGGGACTCGACGAGGGGATAGTCCGTGAAGGAGTAGTAGAAACTCATCGCCAGCGGGAGCGCGAGAAAGGCGAGAAAGCCAATGAGCCACGGGCTGATCCAGAGCCAGCCTGCGGCGTCGGTCTTGAGTTGTGAGGACGAGTTGGGCACGGGGGAAGGGTAGGAAAACAGCAAAGCTCAAATCAGCAAAGCAGCAGATTCGGAGGGCAGGGGCTGGCCCGGACGCGCGGCAGACAGGCGGACGGACCCTCCGGTGCTCTCGAAACCGCTTCGGTTTCAGCAGAGTCAGCCAGAGGTCCGCCGCGAGGCAGAAACGTGGCGACCTGTCGCTCTCGCACGGGGTGCGCACGGCGAGGCTCCGCGAGCAA
>JBIKMF010000133.1:0-9627 GCA_044359425.1 Phycisphaerales bacterium | reverse complement strand
CGATCGACATGCTGAACTTCCTCGGCGCGATCCGCGACCTGAAGGACAAGGGAACCAAGGTCGAGCTGTTCCAGCTCGGAGATCTTTTCGAGCTCTGGATGGGCCGGGAGTTCCTGTACTTTGACTGCCCCACGACGGACAAGCCACTGGAGGGCTTTGCGGGCGCGATCCTCACCGGATCCAAGTACTTCGTTCTCGACAAGTACCAGGTCCGCTCGGACGCGGGGTGGCGGTTTCCCGAAGAACCGGGCGTTCGCGGGTGCAAGCGGTTCTCGTTCGATCCCGCCGACGAGGATCGCCTGAAGATCCGATACATGACCGGCAGCAACACGATGTACCGGTCGCCCGTTGATCGAAAGAAGTTCCACCGCGAAGCCGGCCGGGCATGGACCTCGAACCGCCTGCACATGTCGTCGGGACTCTCCGATCCAGAGCTCGAATCGCTCGGCGAACACGTGATCGCGCGCGCCAAACGGCTCCTCGATGACCGCATCTCGAATGTCGAGGCGTTCTCCGGTCCACTCACTGCGACCGCTTCCGCGTCCCGGTCCTGGGCCGCCCTGAAGCTGCACCACGCGCCCCTTGTGGAGGAGATCACGCTCTCGCCCGGCCGCGGCGGTGCCTCCGCGGAACTGCGGTGGTCCGAGGCCTTCCGGGTGCGTCGCACGGAGTACGCGTGGAATCGGGGGATTCTGCGACTTCTCACCGACCTCAACGCGCGGTTCATCCACGGCAACCACGACGGGTACCGCTCCGACCCGTTTCTCTCGTCCTCGTACGGTTCCGAAGAGGTGCTCTCGCTCCCCGGCCTGTGGCTGGAGCACATCCACCGATTCGACGAGTACAACCGCGACGGTCGCGCCTTCGGTGCGGGTGTTACCAATCTGGTGTACTACTTCATGGACGACATGCTCACGCTCGACAAGGCGAAGGAGCTCGTCCCGGGCAAGTGGTACCACAGCGCGGAGCGGGAGGCCAACATCCCCAGCGCCGCCCAGTGGTTCCTCATCACGAACCTCGCCCACTTCCCCGCCAACAAGCGGCTCGAGCGTCGCGGCATCCACGAGTCTCACATCCATCCCTTCGCGATTTCGGCCTGCGGCCACACCCACACGCCGGACCTCGTGCGTGTGCAGTTTGTCCACAAGTCATCCTGATCTCAGCCACGAGCACCCATGACCGACGAACAGCCCGAGTCTCCCTCCCGCGTCCTGCTCATTCGTGCATCGATCGACCTCGCCGAACAGCAGACGCCGACCGATCGCTCCTCACGCTTCGTCGGCGAGTACGCCTCATTGCTCTACGCGGTTGCGCGGCCGGAGGGTGACCGCACGATCGCGCTGCTCTCGGAGGTTGAACTCACTCCCGCCGATGCCGACCGCCTCGCCGATGGCACCCAACGCATGCGATCGGATCTCGATGCTTCGGCTCGCACCAGCCGCCGCGCCCGAAAGCTGGAGTTCGGCTCGGGCGGCGGGCTGCTGTTCACCAGCGCGACTCCTGCCTCCCCTGCGCACATGCCCAACCCCCATGCGCCCGAACCCCTACCTCTCCCGCTCCGCGCACTGCCCGCCCTCGCGCCCTTGCTCGTGAGCCCCGGTCGTGTGCTGCTTGGCGAGGGCATCGCGGCGTTTGACTGCGGTCTTTCGGCGACCCCGCTCGACGCGACCATCAGCCCTCCCGACACGACTACGGCTGCCTGTGGCTTTGTCTTCCAGCTCAGCCTCAAGTCCTCCTTCTCGCGCATCCCCCACCCCACCGACTCGCTGCCCATGAAGGCCTCTGGGGAGTACGACCTTCGCATCGTGGACCGGACCGACGCCACCCCCTACGCCCTCCTCGCCCACAAGGTCTCCTTCACGGCCATGTCCTACCCCGTCCTCCGGTGGGACGACGCCATTGCTCTGGGCAACCTCGTCCCATAGCCCCGTCGGGTCGGTCGATTGCACTCCAGGCGGATTTTCTTGCCGCGATGGCCCCCGGGGGCCGTTTCGCTCGCTGTTTGCATGGATCCACGCACGTTCAGACATCCGAGCGTCATGCTCACCCTCATGCAGCTTTCTTCGAACAACCCGGCGTCCCGTGGTATGCTCTCCGACAGGCCGGGAACCCGGGGGGTCGTGCCCCCATCGCCCCGCGCCATCGAAGGGCAGGGGATGAACGACAGTTGGCCGCAAAGCGGGAGCTTCCCGCAGGAGAATCCCCAACCCGGCCCCGGAGGCGAGGGTCTCCCCGCGGACCGGATGCTCCCCCTCGTCTACGAGGAACTCCGCCGCCTCGCGCAGGCCAAGATCAGCAACGAGCCCGCCGGTCTCACGCTTCAGCCCACCGCGCTCGTCCACGAGGCCTACCTCCGCATCGCCCACGAACACGGCGAAGGCTGGCGCGACCGGAACCACTTCTTCGCCGCCGCCGCGCTCGCCATGCGTCGCATCCTGATCGAACGTGCCCGTCGCAAGGGGGCCCAGGTCCGGCGCGACGCCGCCCGTCGCGATCTGGACGCGGCACGCGATGTCGAAGACGTCGATCTGCTCGCGCTTGATGACGCCCTCGTGCGGCTCGGCGCCACCGTCGATTCCCGTCTGGTCGAAGTCGTGCAGCTTCGCTTCTTCGCGGGCCTGTCGGTCGAACAGACCGCCGAGGTCATGGGCGTCTCTCCCCGCACCATCAAGCGAGACTGGAACTTCGCCCGCGCGTGGCTCCTCCGCGAGATGGGCGACTCTTCCTCCATCGGAGCTTCCTCGGCGTGACAGGCTCCCGCTGGACCAATGTCCGCGAGCTCTTCGAGCGAGCCTCCGAGCTCCCCAGCGAACACCGCGCCCAGTTCCTCTCGAACGCCTGCGACGATACCCGGACCCGCCGCGAAGTCGAGTCCCTCCTCAACTGCATCGACGATGCGCCCGAGTTCATGAGCCGCCCGGCCGGCAACATCACCGACGTCGTCGCCAGCGTTGGCCGCGGCGGAGAAGACGCCCTCGTCGGCCACACGCTCGGCAAGTACCACATCGAAGCCGTGCTCGGCGCGGGCGGGATGGGCGTTGTCTACAAAGCCATCCAGGACAACCCCCGTCGCACCGTCGCCATCAAGGTCATCCGCTCCTGGATGCCCGCCCGCGAACTCCAGCGCCGCTTCCGCTACGAAGCCGCGGCACTCGGCCGCCTCAAGCACCCCGGGATCGCCCAGGTCTTCGAGGCCTCCGCCGCGCCCGGGCCCGACGGTCGCGAGATCCCGTTTCTCGCGATGGAGTACGTGCTCGGCCGTCCGCTCCTGCTCCACGCCTCGCACGAGCGTCTCTCGCTCGCCGCTCGCCTCGAACTCTTCGCCTCCGTCTGCGACGCCGTTCAGCACGCCCACGAGCGCGGGGTCATCCACCGCGACCTCAAGCCGCAGAACGTCCTCGTCGAAGACGCCGGAACGACCGCGCACTCCGCGGCCGCCCGCTGGCAGCCCAAGGTCCTGGACTTCGGCGTCGCCCGCCTCACCGAGACTTCCGGCAATCAGGCCGGAACCACCGCCAAAAGCGACATCGGTCAGATCCTCGGCACGATCGCGTACATGAGCCCCGAGCAGTCCCGCGGCGACCACACCGTCGTCGATACCCGCTCCGACATCTACTCGCTCGGCGTCATTCTCTACGAACTCCTGACCGCAGCACTCCCGCACGACGTGCGTACTCGGTCCATCATCGACGCCTCGCGCCTGATCAACGAGGTCGAGCCCACGCCACCCTCGCGCCTCGCACCCGAGCTCAAGGGCGACATCGAGACCATCATCCTCAAGGCGCTCGACAAGGATCCCGATCGCCGGTTCCCCTCCGCCGCGGAGTTCGCCGCGGACATTCGCCGCTACCTGAACGACCGGCCGATCCTCGCGCGGCCGGCTTCGGCGACGTATCAGCTCCGCAAGTTCGCGCGGCGGAACCGCGGGGTCGTCATTGTGTCGTCGCTGCTTCTGCTGGCACTGGTCGGCGGGGTGGTGGGCACGTCCATCGGTCTTGTGCGAGCCGTGCGGGCCCAGGCCCGCGCCGAGGACCGCGAACGCGCCGCTCGCGATGAAGCCCGCAAGGCCGACCGCGCCGTCCGCTTCTTCGCCGATGTTCTGGGTTCCTCCGGCAGCGAGTCCCTCCGCAACGACGTCACCCTCGAAGAGATGCTCGAAGAGGTCATGGCCCGCGTCGACCGGGAACTCGGCAACGAGCCCGCCGTCTCCGCGTTCGTCAGAGAACGCCTGGGCACCAGCTTTCTGCGCCTCGGTGCGCTCACCAAGGCGCGCCCGAACGCGGAGAAGTCCCTCTCTCAGTGGCTCGAAGTCTCCGGCCCCGATTCTCCCGAGGCGATCCGCCTTTACTCCCTCCTGGGTAGCATCGCCAACTTCGAAGGCGACTACGAGACCGCTTCCGAGTGGTTCCGCAAGCAACTCGCCGCGGCCGAACGCCGGCCCGACGTGCAGCCTCGCGAGATCGTGCCTGTGCTCAGCGATCTCGCCGGAACCCTGCTCTCCCTCGACCGTTTCACCGAAGCCGAAGCCACCATCGATCGCGCGATCTCGATCCTCGACGAGATCGGCGAACGCGGCTCCTACCGCCAGGTCGCCCAATCAACCCGCGCACGTATCCTCGCCGAAACCGGCCGCGAAGCCGAGGCCGAGCGTCTCCTGCTCGACGTCATCGAGTTCGTCTCCGCCCGCTACGGCCCCGACGATCCATTCGTCCCCACCAACCTCATCCAGCTTGCCCGCGTGCAATCCCGCACCAAGCGGTTCGACCTCGCCGCGGCATCGCTCACCCGGGCCGCCGAGATCCGTCAGCAGATCTACGGCCCCGCGCACACCCGCACCCTCTCGACCTTCCTCGCGCTCGCGCAGACGCACCTGGACACGGACCGGCCCGATCTCGCGTTGCCCATAATCGAGCGGGTCGCGGGCGAGCGCCGCAGGTCATTGCCCAACGATCACCCTGATCTCGCGTCGACGCTTAACTCCTTGGGCATCGCCCTCACGAGGCTCGACCGCCACGGGCAGGCGGAGGCCGCGTTCCGCGAGTCGGTCGAGGTTCGGAGGCGTCGTGTCTCCGGGGGTCGTGTGCTCGCGACGGCACTCAGCAACCTCGGCTCTTCGCTGGTCCGCCAATCACGCTGGTCCGACGCCGCTTCGGTCCTCGCCGAAGCGTCCGGGATGCGCACGCAGCTGCGCGATGAGAGCCTTGCGGGAACCTACACGCACACCCTGTACGCCGAGTCCCTCATCGCGCTGGGGCAGGGAGCGGAGGCCGAGCCCCTTGCACGCCGCGCCCTCGCGGTCAGCGAGCGGCTCGCGTTCGGTGAAACCCGACACGTTGCCGATCTCATCAACCTCGCGACCAGCATCACGGACCCCGCGCGTGCGGGCGAACGCGAAGAGATCCTTCTCTGCGCACTGGTGCTCGCACGCCGCAACACCGTCGGTCATGCCCGCGTGGTGGCGGACCTGGTCGCGATCCTCGAAGCAGACAACCGGCCTGAAACGGCGTGGATCATCCGCGAGTTCGTCCGGGCATCGAATCGGTGATGGATCGGCTCAGCAGCCCGAGTCCCAGTCGGCGAAGAACGCGATGACGTCGTCGCCGTCGGTCCCGCCGTCGCCGTTGTAGTCCGCGTTGTTCGCGTCCCATTCGCCGAAGAACGCGATGACGTCGTCGCCGTCGACGCCGCCGTCGCCGTTCCAGTCCGCCGGGCATCCGAGCGCGAGGTCCAGCACGATGATCGCCTCGCGTTCGTTGCCGCCGCTCGGCGCCGCGATGAGGGCCTTCACCGACACCCGGCCGTCCTCCGCGAGATCAAGGCCCGGGCTGGTCAACTGGTCCGGCCGCAGGTCCTTCACCAGCACGTCGCCGATCAAGTCGCCGTTGGTGTCCAGCAGATCACCGGTTGTGAGCACCACCAGCCCGGTGTTGGCAAAGTCGTTGACGTTCTCGGCCAGGAACAGTGTCTTGGCCTGCTGCGTCCCGGTGGTGTTCGGATCCGTGTCGGGGCCGTATGCCCAGATGAACGCCGCCGCGCCGTTGTTGTTCAGCGAAACGCCCTGGCAGAACGCGGGCGTCACGAGGTCGATGCCCGCGTACGGATCCTGCTCGAGGATGATCCCCGTGCCGTTGAAGTTCAGGGTGGCGTCGCTGTTCACGCTGCCCGCCGCGAGCCCATACACGAGATACTGCCCGAGGTCATTCACCGACACAAGCGAGAAGCTCCCCCAGAGTTGTCCGAACGGGCTGCCCGTGGGGCTTCCTTCCCGCGCGATCGGCATCCCGTCGAGGTAGATGTACGCGTCGTTCAATGTCGAGCCGGTGTCGAGGCCCAGATGGTGGATGTGGTGCAGCCCGTTGTCGGAGATCTCGTACTTGAAGGAGATCGTCGGCGACGCGAACTTGATCGGGAAGTTGTCCGGCGCGGGGAAGACCACGTCGCCGATCCGGAACACAACCTGCGGCACAGCCCCGACGTCGTTGGTCATCCGAAAGAACAGCCGGCCCGAGGTCCCGCCCGTGGGAGTCGTCGATGTGGTGCTCACCCACGCCGCGCCGCTCGCGCCGAACATGCTCGGTGCCGAGTTCGCCCGCACGAACAACCCCGGCGCGCCCGGGGCCGGATCACGCTCGGCGATCACGAGCCCGTTCTGGCTCCAGATCGCGTCGCGTCCGGTCGCTATCTCATCGTCGATGCTCGGTCCGATCAGGAACCGCCCGTCCGACCCGAGTCCGCAGGAACTCTCGAGCCCGGCGAAGGTCGTTCCCAAGGGCGCATCCAGCGAGCTGAACAGCACGCCGGTCTCGCGCCACACGAAGCGGACATCGGTCAGCCCGTTGCTCGCCCTGCCCCCGAACCCGACCTCGCCCGCGAGGTTCGTGGTCGGCGTGTACAGCTCCGTGACCGCGTACCCACTTTGACCCCCAAACGTCATCGCGTCGTTCACCGACAGAACCACGCGCCCGCTCCGCACGCTCTGCCCCAGCGCGGTCGCTTCCATCGCCGTCAAACCGGCCACGCACGCCAGCAGGCCGCAGGTCTTCATCACGAATCGGTTCATGTCGTTTGCTCCACGGGTTGACAGCCCGCCCGAAGTAGTGGGGGGATATTTCATAATACTAGCACGCCACGCAAGACCTTGCAAAGACCGTACTTACCGCAACCCGGCCCCCAGCTTCTCCATCAGCAGCGGCATCCACACCCCGCCCACCACCGTCCGCGTGTGCATCCCCATCGTCTTCCCGTCCATCGTCTCGTACCAGTCCGACAACGGCACGCGGCTCGGCGGCGGGCTCGCCTGCATCCATCCGTACACCGGGCCCATCAGCCCCTCGAAGTCGCTCCGCCGCCCCGTCAAGCACGCGCTCCACACCGTCCAGTCCAGCTTCGTGTACGTCCGCCGACTGTCCAGCGGCAGCCCGTACCGATTCAGCCGGCCCTTGTACCACCGCACTTCCCGGTCCATCACCTCCGCCGGGAACAACCCCAGACCAAGTGCACGGTCCCACACCAGGTTGTACTTCTGGCTCCACGTTTCTCCGCTCTTCGCCCCGAACACCAGCACCGTCGCGTCGGCGCCCTCCGCGAGCTCCAGCCACTTCACCGCGAACCGTTCCGCCACCTCGCGCCACTTCGCCGACTCGTCCTCGCGCCCCGCGGCTTTCAGCAACTGCGCATACGCCCCCAGCGCCACGCACGTCTTCGCCGAAAGGTTCGCGTTCCGCGCCAGGTGACCCGCGAAGTCGTCGGTGCACAACTGATGCTCCGGATCCAGCCCGTGCTCGCGCAGGTACTCCGCCCACCGCCCGATGACCCCGAGGTAGGGCTCCGAGAACGCCGCGCTGCCCTCGACCTTCGCGAGTGCCGCGAGCATGATGATCATGTTGCCGGATTCTTCCACCGGCATCTGGTTCTCTTCGGTGCGTTCGCCACCGCCGTAGACCTGCCCGTTGGCCTTCGGATACGTGCCCAGGTCGTGCGGCGCGAAGTTGAAGCGCCAGCGCGGGCTCGCGGCGTAGTCCATCAGCGGCTTGAGCTGCGCCTTGAGCATCTCGGGGTTGTGGTAGAGAAAGAACGGGCTCGCCGGGTAGATCACGTCAACAGTGCCGATGCAGCCGTTGCTCGTGTTCTCCTTGGAGAACATGAGCGGCGCACCGTCCCAATCCGCGACGATCTTGTGGCCCGCCAGCACCTGCCGATACGCGAGCTTCACGAGCTTCGCGTAGTCCGCGCCGCCGACGCGCTCGGCCTCCGCGACGAACGCGGCCTCGGCGTCGCTCGTCGCGCCACGCTCGCGCGATCGCTCCATCGCGTCGATCAGGCGGGCCCCGAAGTCGTCCCCGTGCGTGGCGTGCCACAACGGGCGCAGCGGCCGCTCGAAGAACTCGATGGCCCTGCTCTCGTCGTATCCAAGCAGAAACACCACGGGCTTCCCTGCTTCGAGCGGCGAACTCGCCGCGATCACCGGCCAGTTGTCGTTCGCAGCCCGGGGCATCCGAAGGTCGCCGCGATCGGTGACGGCTCCGGTTTCGGCGAACGCGCCACGCGACCGATCGTGGGGACCAACCGCGACGCGGCCGGACTCGGTGGCCAGGTGGATGCGGCCCCAGTTGATGGTGCAGCGGTCGCACGCGTGCCCGAGCACGGGTTGCTCCGCGCGGGCCATCGTGGCGACCTTCAGATCGGCGACTCCCATCGTCGACCACACGACGGACTCAGAGTCCGACCCCGTGCACCACTCGCCGCTGAGATCGAGGTACACCTGGGCTTCGTGCGATCCTCCCGCGGGATACTCGACGCCGATCTCGACCGCGGTGATGCTCTCCGAAACCTGCGAGAGGCTCGTCGCCATGCCCATCATCGAATCGAACTGAACGGTCACGCGGGCCGGGCCCGCATCAAAGACATATGTTGTCGCGGTGAGCCCGACGTCCACACTCACCTGCTCCGCCGCGGGAATCCCCTGCGGGAGTGTTCCGCACCACCGGTACGCCTTCCCGTCCACCCGCACGAGCCCGCTCATGCCCATGGTGTCGCCGTTCCAATGGCGGGGCCAGTCGTCGGTCAAACGTCCGCGCATGGACCACACGCTGAAGTAGGGATCGTGGGTGACGAGGGGGATCGCGGGAGGTTCGGCGGCGGCGAGACCGCACACGGCGTACACAACGGCAACGGCGGAGATCTTCATGCGAGCATCCTACCCGACGCTCACCTAGGCCGGGGTTCCCCTCGCGTACATGTCGTTCGAATGCGGGCGATGCCCGGCGAACGGTCGAGCCCGATGACCGAATAAGGATGCAGACACGGCCGCACGGGCCGCACCCCACAAGGAACCGGCCATGAACGCCACACTCATCTGGGATCTGCCAACACGAATCTCCCACTGGATCCTCGCCGCGGGGGTCATCTTCTGCGCCGGCGTGAGCCTCCTCCTCGGGGAGCACAGCGCATTCTTCCCGCTCCACTCCCTCGTCGGCCTGGTCATCGCGCTCCTCGTCCTGTTCCGGATCGTCTGGGGCATCATCGGATCCCGCCACGCACGCTTCGCCTCGTTCCTCTTCGGCCCCGCGGCGGTCGTGAAGTACTTCCTGGCTGTGGTCTCCGGGAAGCCCCATCGCCACGTCGGGC
>JBIKMF010000132.1:0-9628 GCA_044359425.1 Phycisphaerales bacterium | reverse complement strand
CCATTGCCGCGGGCGTGGTCGATGGTCTTCAGGCCGGCAACAACGCCAAGTCGGCCCTCCTCGCGCGGGGACTGGCCGAGATCGCTCGTCTCGGGTTGGCCATGGGGGCCTCCCCCGACACCTTCTTCGGGGTCGCGGGGGTGGGGGATCTGGCCACCAGCTGCTTCAGCCGCGAGGGCCGTAACCGCAGCTGCGGCGAGGCATTAGGAAAGGGCCAGAAGCTCGAGGCCTACCTCGCGAGCTCCCCGTACGTGGTGGAAGGGGTCGCCACCTGCAAGAGCGTGGTCGAGCTCGCCGCCAAGTACCGGGTCGAGATGCCCATCGCCGCCGCGGTCCACTCCATCCTCTTCGAGGCGGTCGACCCCATCGAGGCGATCGGGCAGCTGATGTCCCGGGAGCAAAAGGCCGAACGGGTCGGTTGACGGGGGTACCTTCTTTCTCTAAGATGGAATCCGAACAAGATCCTATCTAAGCCGCGAGGCTTGGTGGGGCATTGTGCCGGGCACTTTGTCGATTCCGTTTTTCCGTCCGCCGTCCGCAACGCCCGATGGAGGAATCAGCGCGAAGTTCTGTGTAACGGATCCGATCAAAGAACGAACAAGTTCGGGAATTCCCGCTCTGCCGAACCCCGGACCCGCCTCGCTCGTCTCACCTGTCTCTATGCTGTCCCGGAGGACCCCATGAAGCTCTCGCCCGCCATCCTGATTCTCGTCGCCGGGTTGCTCGCCATCCTCCCCCAGGTCGCCGTTGCGCAGAACGCGCTGGGCGATGGCCGGGGTCTTGAGAAGGACATGCGCAAGGGCGGCACCGGAAACACCCCGCGTAAGAACTTCCGCGAGGAGGTCGCCCGCCGAAACGCCCTCGTCACCGGTCAGATCGGTGGCGGCAAGGCCTTCCGGGGCTCGGCGGGGTACACCGCTCCTACCGACTTCCGGGGGGCGACCGCCGGTGACAGCACCTTCGCGTTCCGTCGTGACTCGATGTCGTCCAAGACCGTGACCTCCTCGGTTCGCGGAACCGACTCCCTTCGCTACATGTACACCTTCTCCACCGGCAACGCCCGCTCCCTCGACCGCCTCACCGACAAGCCCATCGACGCCAGCATCTCCGGTGCGAGCTCCGACAACGCCGAGCGGCGCGGGCTGGTCACCCCAGACCAGGGCGCACTCCGCTCGTCATCCCTCTACTCCGCCAACCGCGACCTGCGCCCCGCCTTCGTCGGCTACCGCCAGGCCCAGAGCGGAGTCGAGACCATCGCGGCATCCTCACTCCTGGGCGTGAAGTACATCCCGGCGGCAGAGACGAAGCGGGAACGCCCCGCAAACTCCGCCGCCGCCGGCAGCGCCGCCGCGATCTCCGCGCAGGCCACGCCCGTGAACTACCGGTCCGCCTACGAAGGCGTCAAGACCAAGCTGGACCTCTTCGCGGGCAACCCGGGAACCCCCAAGCCCGCGGCCGAGTCGCCCACCGAACCGACGAAGCCGGTCGAACCCGCGAACCCCGACCCCACGGCCCTCCCGACCCCGGGTGACGCCGCCTCCGATCAGACCGAGAAGCCCGAATGGCGCAGCCGCCTCGACGAGCTCAGCGAGCGATTCGGATCCACCGAGGTCAAGTCCTCGGCTCGCGATGACGCCGACCTGATGCACGCCACCGATCGCAAGCCCACGGAGTACGTCCCCGGGTCCTGGCGAAACGCCGTCAAGAACCGCGACGACGCCCGCGACCAGCCCAAGCTCGAGATCGACGAGCGCACGCTCGGCATCATCCGCGCGGCGGGCGGCACCCTCGGCAAACTCGGATTCGGCGAGGGGATCATCGACGACCCCTTCGAACTCCACATGCGCCAGGGCCAGCGCCTTCTGCAGGACGGTGTCTACTTCAGCGCCGAGGAGCGGTTCTCACGGGCCCTCTCGTACAAGGCCGGCGACCCGATGGCGATGGTCGGTCGCATCCACGCGCAGATCGGCGCGGGCCTGCATGTCTCCGCCGCGCTCAACCTCCAGGAACTGCTCATCAACCACCCCGAGCTGATCGCCGTCCGCTACATCGGCGGTTCGATACCCTCCGTGCCCCGACTCAAGACCCAGGCCGACTCGCTCCGCGAGCGCCTCGACGACGCCCGCCGCATGGGAGTCGAGCCCAACCGCGAGACCGCGCTCCTCCTCGCGTACGTCGGCTACCAGGCGGAACTGACCGCCGACATCGCGCCCAGCCTCGACGCCTACGAGCGCGGTGGCAGCACCGCCGAACAGAACCTCGCGGCGGTCCTCCGTGAAATCTGGCTCAAGCCCCCGGCGGCCCCCCTCGCCCCGATCGAACCCCCCGCCGAAGCGCCCGTCGAGCAACCCGCCCAAGCGCCCGCGCCCCAGGAACCCTCCAAGTAGGATCGAGTCACCTCGTTGAGCACCGCTTCATCTTCCAACTCCGGCAACTCCTCCGGCCCCCGTACGGGGATCTTCGCGATCCCCAAGACCGTCACCAACGCCGCCCGCGTCTCCATCATCGACTTCCTCACCGACGGCTCGCTCGCGGCATTCTGCTCCGAAGTCACCGCCCTCACCGGTGTCGTGGTGCAGCTCCGCGACACGCGCGGCCATGTGATCGTGAAGCGAGAGGTCACTCGCCCCGACGAGCCCGCCTGGGCCGCCGTCCCCGTCGCCGAAGCCCCCGATGTCGGCACCGACGTCACGACAGTTCCGCTCATCGTCGCCGGCAACACCATCGGGTCGTTCGTCGTCGGCGAGGGCAAGCCCAAGCTCGCGAAGGCGGACGCACGCCAGCGGCTGGAGCGCACGGTCGGCATGCTCGCGAAGGCGGCCTCCGAACTCTGCCAGCACGACCTCGAGCTCAAGCACCGCGTCAAGGAACTCGCCGCGCTGACCCGCATGAGCTCCGTCCTTGTTCGCGCCACCAGCCCGCAGCGCGTGCTGGACGTCGCGCTCGAGAGCGCCTTGGAGGTCTTAGGGCTCGACGCCGGTTCGGTGGTGCTCCTCGCGGAAGATTCCGAGGGCATCCTCGCGACCAACGAGGAAGACCTCGTGCACATGACCTCGCGCAACCTCTCGCGCGAGTGGCTCGAGAGCCCGCTCCCGCTGAGCAAGGACCGCCTCTTTGACCGCGAAGCCCTCGCGGGCAAGGTGGTCGTTTCGGACGACATCGCCCGCGACGACCGCATCCTGATCCGCGACCGCGCCGCCGCGGAAGGCCTCGGCGCCGCGATTCACGCCGGCCTGGTCTTCCAGAACCGCCCGCTCGGCGTCATCCGACTCTACTCGCGCACGCCGCGCTCGTTCGATGAGTGGGACCGTCACACCGTCGCCTCGCTCGCGCAGCAGGCCGCCGCCGCGCTCGAACAGGCCCGCCTGCTCAAGCTCGAGCAGGAAGAGCAGCGGATCCAGCGTCAGCTGCAGCTTGCCGCGGACGTCCAGCGTCGCATGCTCCCCCACGGGATGCCGACGATGCGCACGCTCGACATCGCGGCCAAGTACGTCCCATCGTTTGAGTTGGGCGGGGACTTCTACGACTTCATCGACCTCAACGGCCACCTCGGCCTGGCGGTCGGCGACGTCGTGGGCAAGGGCATCGCCGCCGCGCTCCTCATGTCGGCGGTGCGGGCCAGCCTGCGTGCGCACGTGCAGGGGACGTACGACATCGACGAGGTCGTCGCGAAGGTGAACCAGGCCCTCTGCCTCGACACGCGCGACAACGAGTTCGCGAGCCTCTGGTACGGCGTGCTCGATCCCTCGCGTCTGCGGCTGACGTACTGCTCGGCGGGCCACGAGCCCCCGATCGTCGTGCGCGTGCCCAAGCACCGCGCACCGACCACGGCCGACATCGACGAGCTCAGCGTCGGCGGCATGGTCGTCGGCATCGATCCCTCGCAGCGCTACCAGCGTGCGATTTTCGACATCCGCCCGCGCGACGTGATCATCGCCTACACCGACGGCATGGTCGACACGACGAACTTCTCCGGCCAGCGCTGGGGCAAGAAGCGGCTCCGCGAGACGATCCTCAACTGCTTCAGCCTCAAGCGCGACGCCACCGCCTCCGAGATCATGGAGCACATTCTCTGGGAGCTCCGCCAGTTCTCCGGCCTCAGCCCGCGCGTCGACGACCGCACGCTCGTCGTCATCCGCGTCAAGGAATAGCCCGGCTCAGCACCCAAGGTCCCAGCGTCCGAAGAAGAAGATCACGTCGTCGCTGTCCACGCCGCCGTCAAGCGTGAGGTCCGCGGCCTGCCGCGAGACATCCCAGTCCGCGAAGAAGTCGATCACGTCGTCGCTGTCGACGCCGTTGTCGTCGTTGTAGTCCGCGATGGGGTCGACGATGATCACCGCCGGACGCGAGGGGAACGTGCCGCAGGTGTCCACCACCAGGCAGTCGTACTCGCCCGCGTCCTCGCACTCGGTGGGATCGATGCGCAGCGTGGGCGTCGCGGTGCCGCTGAAGCGGCCGCCGAATCCCTCGGTGATCGCGATGAACTCGCCGGTGCTGCTGCGCTTGCGCCACAGGTACGAGAGCTGGCCGCCCTGCTGCGTGGTGATCGCGCCGACGGAGAACTCCAGCGGCCGCCCCGAGAGCACCGTGAGGTTCGGCGGCTGGGCCGTGATCTCGATGCTCGACGAGCCGAAGACAACCGTGCCCGCCTGCGCCTGCACGCCCGACGAGGTACCCCGGTTCGCGGTGACGCTGTTGATCGGCAGCAGCATCTCGCAGGCGTAGATGGCGACGCGCCCGCCGCCCGCCGCGCCCCAGAAGCTGGTGTCGCCGCCGTTGGCACTGATGGTGCCGCCGCCCTGCACGCGCGGGGCCTCGATGTACACCGCGCCGCCCGAGCCGCTGCCCGAAGGGCTGGTGCCCTGTCGACCGTTCGCGAGGATCGAGCCGTTCAGCGTGATCGCGCCGGTCGAGATGATCCGCAGCGCGCCGCCGCCCGCGCCGCCGGGCGTGCCGATGAACGAACCGCCGCCGCTGCCCGCGATCTCCGGGATCTCGGCGAACCCGTAGGTCGCGCCGCCCGCGAGCGGGCCCGCGTTCGCGCCGCGCCCGCCGTGCCCGGCTCCCGCGCCGCCGTACGTACCGGTGAGGCTGATGGTGCCCGCGCCGGGGCCCGCGTCGGAGCCGAACCCCTTGCCGTTGCCGTCGATGCTCGAACCCGCGTCGATGAGCGTGGTGCTCCGGAGATCCAGCACGAGCGCGTCGGGCCCGGTCCACGTGAGCACGTTGCCGCTGCCGAACATCTCGAGTGCGCCGTTCACGGGGGTAAGGCCCGGCGCGAGCGTGAGCCTGCTCGCGCCGCTGAGCCGCAGCGCGCCGGAGAAGCTGACGGGCTGGTCGAACGAGCATCGCGCGCCACCGCTGAGCTGCGCGTCGCCGATGAACGTGCAATCGCCGATCCACCGCACCGTGGCGCCTCCCGAGACGTCGAGCGGTCCGCGGAGCGAGACGTCGCCCGTGAAGAGCACGTTCGCGCCGTTGCGCACGGGGCACGAGTTGAGGTCCACGAGGTCGATCGTCGTGAGCGCGGTCGGGGTGTTCACGTTGCCGCCGGACGCGATCACAAGATCGGCGAACGCCTGGCCGCTCGGCTTGAGGTACACCGTCCCCGCGCCGCCGTGCGCCGTAGCGCTCGCGGAGCCGCCGCGCGCGGTGAACGTGCCGGTGAACGTCGAGCTGTCCCAGTACGCCGCGATCCGTCCGCCCGCGCCGCCGCCCCAACCAGCGCTGGCGTCGCCGCCGTTGGCCTCGATCGAACCGATGCCCGCGATCGTGGGCGCGCTAATCCACAGCGAGCCACCGGAACCCGCGCCCGCCGCGGAGACGCCGGGTGTGCCGTTGCACCTGATCGCACCATCAACAGTGAGCGCGCCCGAGACACTCAGCCGCAACGCACCGCCGCCCGCGCCGCCGACGGAGGTCATAAACCCGCCGCCGCCGCTGCCCATCTGCGTCGGCTGAGAGATGGAACCGTACTGCGCGCCGCCCGCGAGCGGACCCGCCGCGGGACCCTGCCCGCCGTGCCCCGCGCCCGCGCCGCCGTAGGAGCCGGTGGGGCTGGTGGTCCCCGCGCCGGGGCCCTGCGCCCACGCGAAGCCCGCGCCGTCGCCGTTGATCGTGGTGCCCGCGCCGACCGTTGCACTGCCGATGACCTGAAGCGTCGAGGCGTTTCCAGTGGTCAGCCGCATGCTCGAGTTCGAGCCGTTCATCACCAGCCCGCCACCGACCTGCGTGAGCCCCGGCGGCAGCGTGAGGATCGACCCGCCGCTGATCCCGAGTTCACCGGGAATCGTCACCGGCTGCGCGAACCGCGCGACCGATCCTCCCTGCAACTGCAGCGCGCCGCTGAGGGCAACGCTGGAGTCAAACATCGCGATCGCGCGGCTGGTGATCGTGAGCGGCTGCGCAATCGTCACCGCGTTCGTGAAGCGGGCCTGCGAGCCGCCGCGGAGCGTGAGCGTGTTGATGGCGGCGATGGGGATGAGTGTTTCGCGCGCGGGCGGGTTGGTGGCGCCGGCGTCGAGCACTACGTTGGGCGTGCCGCCGCCGATGATCTTCACGATCGTTCCCGCCGCGCCGACTTCGGTTGCGGTGCCGACGACACCGCCGCGCGCTTCGATGGTCTCGTTCGCGAGCGATTGGCCGCAGTCGATCACGATGCGACCGCCGCTGCCACCGCCCCAGCTGGTGTCCCTGGCACCGTTGGCGCGAAATGCGCCGTTGCCCGCGAGCGTGCCCGCGATGATGTGGATCGAGCCACCGGATCCGCAACCCGCTGCGCTCGTGCCGGAAGTACCCGAAGCGTTGATCACCCCGTTGTGCGTGAACGTGCCGCCGACCGAGAGCTTCACGCGCCCACCGCCCGCGCCGCCGGTGCCGAGGGTCGAGTAGTTGCCGCCGCCGCTGCCGAGATCGGTGGGCGCGAGGATCGAGCCGTACGCGATGCCGCCCGGGAACGCGCCCGCGTTGGTCCCCGCGCCCGCGTGTCCACCACCCGCGCCGCCGGAGCTGGTGTTCGTGCTGCTCGTCCCCGCGCCGGGTCCAGTGGCCGCGCCGAAGCCGCGGCCGTCGAGCTGGAACCCGTTCTGCGCGAGCGTCCCGCGGATCTCGGCGTTGCCGGTGACGGTGAGGTCAATCCCGTAGATGGTCTCGTTGCCGGAGACGAACGTCGCGGCAACAGGGTGCGTGATGATGCCCGCAGTGCTGCCGACGCTTTCGACGAGCAGCGAGGCGATGGTGTGCCGGCCGCTGATGGTGAGCGTGGTCCCGCGGAGGGTGATCTCAGCGGTCGCGAGGGGCACGACGTTCAGCGAGGCCTGGTCAATGATCGTGGTATCGGACGGACCAACGGTGGTCGCGGCGGTGATGAGCACCGGCTGCGCGAGGGCGGGGAGGGCGAGAACGAAGGGCGAAAGGACGACGAACAACCGCATGGGAGCATCTCCAAAGGGGCCGCACGAAGCGCCCGGGAGTGCAAGCGGGAGATGCGGGCGGGGTACGACAGGAATTGGGGGGGACTCGGCCGGTGGCGATGCCCGGTGTTCGTTGGGGTTGGATCAACATGCCGCGGCCGGTCGTCCGGACGCAATGCCATGCCGGACAGACCGCCGTGGAAGCAATGGCCAACGAGCGAGCAAGTCGGCTGTAGCGGCCAGAAGAGCGGGGCCCGCAGCGGGATTCACTGCGATTGATACGTGGTCTGGCTAGAACGCATCTCGTCCAACAAGATCACGCGTCTTCGCCGCCGCGTATGCGCGGAGCTTCTCTCGCTTCGAGCTCACGCGCGCCAAGACCGTCGCGGCGCGCCCTGAGAAGTCTCGACGGATCAGGCTCTCATCGATGCGAACTTTGCATCGGCCCGACGCGTCCTGCGGCGTGTAGCTTTCCCGGTACGCCGCTTCGCGGTGCGAAATCTCGCTCAACGCGATGCCTGAGTAGTTCTTGTACGCGTCCCACACCGCGTGGATGTGCGCCCGTTCCTCATCAGACAGTTCAGGAATGTGCGGCGTCGACTCGCTGATGATCGGAAGGTTGCGGCCTTGGTCCTTGTACCTGTCGTACACGCTGGGCACCACCGGACCGGCCTTCCACGCCTGAATCTCGTCACTAAAGAACGGACGCCCGAACTCCGCCCAGCTCCAACCCTGCACGTAGTACAACAGCTTCTGCAGCTGGAGCGGCGTGAGATACTCCGGTTCATCCCGGTTCTCGTTCGCCGCGAGCCAGATCAGATAGTCTGCGGTTGCTTGAGCGGTCGGCATTTTGTTCACGCGATGTCCCCCTAACCGGTTCCAAAAAGAGTACAGTACGGTTCGTTGACTGTCAAGTACTGCTGTCACGGTGCGGGCGCGGGGGACACTCGTTGATCGAAGAGGGTGCCATTTTCTGGATTGACAACTTCCCCCCTCTTGACGGGCTGATCTCCGCTCGTCGGCCGGTCGTTGTGATCGATTGTGCCGACGAAGATCCGGTCGTTGTCGTGGGTATTACCACCCGCATGGATGATCCTGACGCGATTCCCCTCCCAGACACCGTTTCCGAGCCGGGCTCGAGCACGGGGCTTGCGCAAAGGTCGTTCGCGGTGCCACGTTGGATCGTGCAGGTCGGTCGGTCTCACTTCCGGAGCGAGAATCACTGTGGTCGGCTGCCCTCGGTCACGCTCTCCCGTCTCGCTGCTGCGGTTGATGCGGTTCTCGCCCAATGGCCCCCGCCGAAGCTGCCGCCCGCGGATCTGCCCTAAACCCCCCCTTCTGCTACCCTTCCCCCATGCCTCAACGCCGCACCCTCGTGAGCCAGACGGTTTCGATCAATGGCCGCGGGCTCTTTACCGGCGAGCACACGTCGGTGATCATCGCTCCGGCTTCTGCTGGTGGTATCCGCTTCCAGCGCCGCGACCTCCCCGGCCGGCCCGAGGTTGATGCGCTGATCGCCAACGTCGCCAAGGACCCCACCGAGGCCGGGCTCCCCGCGGGGTTCCCCGCTCGCAACACGATCCTCGTCAACCGCGACGAGCCCGGGTGCAGCGTGCTGACCGTCGAGCATGTGCTCTCCGCGCTCTGGGCCCTGGGAGTGACCGACGCCATCGTCGCCGTCGACGGCCCCGAGGTCCCGATCATGGACGGGGGTGCCTCCGAGTTCGTGACCAACATGCTGCACGTGGGCCTGGGCAACATCGGGTGGGTCGACCCCATCGAACTCACCCGGGAGATCGTCGTCGAGGACGGCAAAGGCGGCCGCATCGTGGGCCGTCCCACCTCCGACCCCGTTCCGGAGTTCATCTACGAGCTCGATTATGGGGCCAACGCCCCCATCCCGCCGCAGGCCGCGTCCTGGAGCGGTGACACCGGGGCGTACGTCTCGCAGGTCGGCCCCGCCCGCACCTTTTGCCTCCGGGCCGAGGCCGAGGCGATGCGCCAGATGGGGATGTTCAAGGACTTCACCCCCGAGGACATGCTGGTCATCGACGACAAGGGCTCCGCCATCGACAACGCCTTCCGCTTCCACGACGAGCCCGCGCGGCACAAGCTCCTCGACCTCATCGGGGACCTGGCCCTCACCGGTGTCCCGATCCACGGGCAGATCACCGCGACCCGCTCCGGCCACGCCCTGACGCACGCCTTCTGCCGAG
>JBIKMF010000003.1:0-32565 GCA_044359425.1 Phycisphaerales bacterium | reverse complement strand
GCGATTCCCCCGTCTCCAGATCAATCCGCTGCAGCCGGTTGTTGCCGAACTCCGCCACCATCGCCGTCCCGTCCTCCATCACCTCGACACCATAAGGATACTTGAAACTCCCCGGCCCCTCACCCATACCCCCCGGCCCCGAGATCCATTTCACCAGCTCCCCATCCAGCGTGAACCTCCCCACCCGGTGGTTGCACGCGTCCGTCACCACCAGCTCCCGCCGCTTCAGGTCCAGCGCCATCGACTGCGGCCGGTTGAACTCCACCGGATCCGCCCCCGCCCCCGACCCAAACCGCCCAAACGCCCGCACAAACCGGTACTCGCCCCCCGGCACCGTCACATCCGCCGGCGGCTCGTAAATGCTGATCCGGTCATGACCTCCGTACTCGCTCACGTACACCCGCTCTACCCGCTTCCCATCCGCCGACGGCAGCAACGCCACATCCGTCACGTACACAAACTGCCCATCCCCCTCCCCGTACGTCCCAAACTGAGCCAAAGGAGTGGGGGACTTCGCGTTCCCGCTCTCGCTCCCCACCTCCGCCGTCCCCGTCGACGCCCGGATCGAGTGCACCCCCGGCTTCGCATCGCTCGCCCGGTACACCATCACCCGGAAATAGTGCGTGTCCGGCACATAAATCACCTCGTCGCCGTCCACCGGCGTCGGATTCCAGATCCCGATCCCCGTCGGCTTCCCCATCTCCCACTGGGGCATCTGAAACTCACCCCGCGCCCGCCCCGTCTTCAGGTCGATCCGCTGCACCCGCGCCAGCTTGTCCATAACCCACAGGCTGTCGTCCGCCGCCGCCATCGCCCTCGGATACGAGTACTGCCCCGGCGACGACCCAACCTCCCCCAACACCCGCGCCACCCGCAGCGGCGCCGCCACACCCTCCCCATCCCCCTTCCCACACCCCAGCCCCCAAACCCCCATCCCCCCAATGAACACCGCCGCGACGGTTCTCGTCGCGGCGGTCAAGCGTTCCCGATATGGATCTTCAGTCCTCGCCACGTCGCGGCCAGTGTAGCCAGTCCTGCGTTCAAGCTCCGGGCGCGTGTGTGTCACGCCCCTTGTACGCAAAGACCCCCCGCGCTGTTTACGCCGGCTGTTATGCCGCCCGCACCGCGTGTACGAAGTCCGCCAACCGGTCGTTGTGCTTGTCGATCATCCGCGGGATCAGGAACAGGTCCACGATCTGCCCGATGAAGAACAGCCCGCCCGTGCAGAGCCACAGGATCCCCGTCGCCCACTTGCCGGCATAGAACCGGTGCAGCCCACAGAGGCCCAGCAGCCCCAGCAGCCAGAAGCAATACCCCGTCGACGTGTCCTTGAACTCCGGCATAGCAGGTCTCCTCAAGCCGCGGCAATGGGCGCGGCCGTTGGTTAGTCGGAAGCGGATGCCGGCGGTTTCAGCCGCGAAGGAGAGGACCGCGCGGCGGGCAGCACGAGGTCAAAAAAGCAACAGGCCCCGGTCGCCCGGGGCCTGTCGTGATTGTCAGATCACATCAACCGTGAGGTTGAGAGTGGATCAGTCGAACCAGGGCTGGATCGCGGTGAGCACGCCAGTCGAGGTGCCGTTGACGACCTGAGTCGCACCGGCGTAAGAACGGAGGAAGTTGTTGGTCTGCAGACCGTCGGCGCCGGCGGTGTTGCAGGTCTGAGCGAGGGGAGCGCGGCTGCTGTCGTTCTCGTTGACGAAGATGTTGTCGAACTGAGTACGGGAAGCAGCGGGGAGGCCCGTGAAGGTGAAGGGGGTGGTCTCCGGGTCAGGACGGGTCTCGAAGTTGACGTGGTTGTCGTTGTAGGAGACGTTGCCTTCCCAGGTGGTACGGCCGCCGTGGATGGCGAGCGTGTTCGAGCCAACGCCGATTTCGGCCGTGCCGCCGCCGGGGTTGCTGGTGGAGTTGAAGAGAACCCAGGTCAGGGTCGCGCCCGAGCCGTTGGCGGAGTACGAGGGACCACGGTTCGCCAGGATGGCTTCGGTGGCCTGGAACGTGTTGCTCCACTTCGGACGGCGGTTGCCGACGGGGGGCATGTGGCCGTAGCTGAAGCCACCCGGATCACCAGCAGCGTTGCCGGTGCGGACGACGTCGTTGTTCAGAGCGCGGAAAGCCGGGTCCCACGCGGCGAGCTTCTTGTCGCCGGCGGCAGCCTGGGGCTCCGAGTACTGATACTTGTCGTAGATCTTCAGGTTGCCGTTCGTCTCGGCCGGGCTCACGCAGAGCTCGGGGGAGAAGAAGCCGTTGTAGATCAGGACCGAGTAGATATCGCGGGTCAGGTCCTTCACGCCGTTGGCGAGGGTCTGGTGGCCCTTGTCGATTTCGCTCGGGATCGGGTACTTGTCCGAGTTGTTACCCGCCCAGAGGATCATGCCCTGGTGGATACCACGGATCTGGGTGCTGTCCTTGAGCTGACGAGCAGAGGCGCGAGCCTTGCCGAGAGCGGGGAGCAGAATACCGATCAGCAACGCGATGATCGCGATGACGACCAGCAACTCGATGAGGGTGAAGCCCTTCTTCGTGCGGTTCATTCCAAACTCCTGTGAGCCTCCCGAACTCGCGGGCTACGTGCCCACGCTTGCTGTTCGGTTGGTCTCAAATACTCAATTTTTCGATCAGTTCCCGCTGCCGGGCACCGTGTCCCTCAGGCGAAACCTGCGAGGTTCCGTTCCCTTCGGGCCGCGCTTCCGTCAGCGACAAGCTCCTGTCGGCCGCCTTCGCTCCCCCTCGTTTACACAAGGGATCACGGGTCGACCGATGCCAGCACCCGACCGGTTGAAACGTGGACGATCGAATACACCACGCCTCAAGCAACCAGGCACCCATCGTGTTGTGGGCCGTTTCAGTGCTTGTCGGGGGGCTCGTCGCCGGGGTGCCCATGCTCGGGCATGACTTGCGGAGAACCGCAGATCAGAGCGTTGTGCTTCAATATGAATCGCACAGACACGCGGCCGATACCATTCCCAACCAAACTCCTGACACCGCCAAAGAACTCGCAGCACACAAAGTAACCAATTCCGATACGACTGTCAACTCGACGGGTTGCCAGATCTTGAAAGATTGTCGGATGCCGCGGCAGCCACTCCCGCACTCCATCCCCCCTCCCGCAACCCCCCTCCCGCACGCCGAAGGCGTGATACGAAGCAGACAGGGGGCAAGCGAGTCCTCCACGCTCCCCACGCCGAAGGCGTGGAATGAAGTAGGCGGGGGTCAAGCGAGTCCGCGAGCGCGACCCCCGATCCCGTGCCAAGTTTCCCCTGCACACCGAAGGTGTGCAAGAAACGCCCGAGCCTATCCAAACCGATCCCACCCCGAGTATCGTGGTTCCATGGCCTCAACCCTCACGCGATTGCTCGTTCACGCGACGTTCTCGACAAAGAACCGCGAGCCGCTCATCGATGCCGCCCACGAGCCGGATCTCTACGCCTACATCGGCGGCATCTGTCGCAATATGGGGTCCCCGCTGCTGACAATCGGCGGGGTTTCCGACCATGTGCATCTGCTCGTGAGTCTTGGCAAGTCCGTCTGCGTGTCGGACTTGATGCTGAACGTGAAGAAGGACTCCTCTCGCTGGATGAATGAGCACAACCAGAGTGCTACCCGCTTCGGCTGGCAGGACGGCTACTTTGCATTTTCGATCGGGGAGTCCGGTGTCGATGCTCTTCGCCGCTACATCGATGGACAGAAGGCACACCACGCGACTGTCGACTTTAAGGACGAGCTCCGTGGCATCCTCGGGAAGTACGGGATCGATTGGGACGAGCGATTTATCTGGTCCTGATTCCCCGGCCCCGCGGCACCCCAAGCCGCATGCGTGAAATGAAGTCGGCGGGGGTCAAGCGAGTCCTCTCCGTTCCCCACGCCGTAGGCGTGAAATGAAGTAGGCGGGGGTCAAGCGAGTCCGCGAGCGCGACCCCCGCTCCCGCCGCGCAATCCCCCCGCACACCTAGGACCCCTTCAGGGTCCCGTCTCAAAGGCGCGGCGTTCCGGGCGTCTCGCTCGAAGCCTCGCTCGACACCCGGCTACTTCCTTGCAGCTCTTCGAGCTGCAAACCCCCGCACGCCGACGCTGGCACGGCAACACACCCATTCGCCCATCCCACTCCCCGCTCGCCACGCCGAAGGCGTGAAATGAAGTCGGCGGAGGACAAGCGAGTCCTTTCCGCTCCCAACGCCGTAGGCGTGAAATGAAGTAGGCGGGGGTCAAGCGAGTCCGCGAGCGCGACCCCCGCTCCCGCAACAAGATTCCTCTGCACGCCGAAGGTGTGCGAGAAGGCCCGCCGAGGACCCTTTCAGGGTCCGGCCTCAAAGGCGCGGCATTCCGGGCGTCTCGCTCGAAGCCTCGCTTGACACCCGGCTACTTCCTCTTCCTCGCAGCTCTTCGAGCTGCAAACCCTCGCCCCTCGCTCCAAACCCCGAAGGCTGTGCATGAAAGACCCGGGTGTGACGCGCGATCCCGGAGCAACTATTCGGAGTTTCCGAATAGTTCGTTCCGAAGTCCCCACCCCCATCCCAACGCCCCCCGCCTTCCTCCTCTCTCCCCCTAGTGCCCACTGCCCAGTGCCTATTGCCTTCTGCCTTCCCCTAGTGCCCAGTGCCTAGTGCCTAGTGCCTTCCCCCTATTGCCTTCCCCAATATTTCCAAACAAACCCCTTGACACACCTTTCCTAAACCGTACACTAACCCCCATGGACACCAATCACACCGCCGACGATCCCTGCCTCGACGACCTCCTCGAACTCTACTTCGACCCCGCACAAACCCCTTTCACCATCGCCAAACGCCTCCGCATCTCCACCCTCGCCCTCAACGAGATGCTCCTCCATCCCCACATCGCCGGTGCCATCGCCACCATCGCGGCACTCAACGAACGCCGCGCCCCCCATCTCGCCTCCGGCACCCTCCACAACCTCCTCCCCCTCCCCAACCGCCTCCCCCCAAGACGTCGACCGCTTCCGCCACCTCTTCGACTCCACCCGCCGCGCGGCAGAACTCCTCTACAAAATGCACACCCCCAAACCCCTGGCCAAGCCCGCCGCCAAGTCGTCCGACGCCCACCCAACCCCCTACACGGCCTTCAGTTCCCCCGCCCCCTCCTCCCCTTCTACCCCAGCGCTCGCCGCTGGTCTGTCCTCCCCGTCGCTCTCGACTCCACCGTCCACGCCCGAACTCACCCACCCGCAACGACAAGCCTCCTAGCGCCGAGCATCGCGCACACGCCGCGCACCGACCGAGCCCCCCTTCCGAATTTGCTGCTGTGCTGCTTTGAGCTTTGCTGCTCTCTCTCTACTCTTCCCCATGAACATCGACGCTCGTCTCGCCGAACTCGGTCTCACCCTCCCCGTCGCGCCCAAGCCCGTCGCGGCATACCTCCCATTCCGTCGTTCCGGAAACCTCCTCTTCATCGCTGGCCAGATCCCCATGCGAGACGGCAAACTCATCGCCATCGGCTCGCTCCCAAACCAAGTGAACATGGAACAGGCCGCGGACTGCGCCCGCCAGTGCGTCCTCAACGGTCTCGCCAACATCAAGGCCGCGATCGGCTCCCTCGACAACGTCAAGCAGTTCGTCCGCATCGGCGTCTTCGTCTGCAGCGAACCCGGCTTCTACGACCAGCCCAAGGTCGCCAACGCCGCCAGCGAACTCCTCGCACAAATCTTCGGTGACGCCGGCCAACACGCCCGCGCCGCCGTCGGCTCCGTCGCACTCCCTCTCGGCGCACCCGTCGAGATCGAGTTCGTCGTCGAAGTCATCTAGCCATGAACCCGCGGGACCCCGCCCGCCTCGCGCTCCCCCTCCTCGCCGCGGCAATCGTCCTCGGTCCCTTCGCCACCGTCGTAATTTCTTCACCACCCCTCGGATCGACCTTCGAACTCCCCGGCCCCCGCCTAGTCGCCTGGACCCTCGCCTGGGCCGCAGGCGTCGCGCTCCTCGCCCTCGTACTCGCCATCCCGGGCGCGATCCTCATCGCCCGCCGCGGGTCCCTCGCCGCCCCGCTCATCCTCACGCCGCTCCTTCTCCCCACCTACCTCGCCTACTCCGGATACACGATCCTCCGCGCCCCCGGCTCAGCACTCGGCAACTGGCTCTCCCAACTCTCCGCCGCCGGTGACACCGCCCCCGCCGCGATGGCCGGCCGCCTCACCGCGCTGCTCGCGCTCGCCCTCTGGTCGTGGCCGCTGGCCTCCCTCGCGCTGGGCGCATCCATAAGACGACTCGACGCCAACGTCCTCGACGCCCTCGCGCTCGACGCAGGAAAACCCCGTCGCGCCCTCGAACTCGCACGCATGATCGCCCCCGGCGCGGCGGGCGCGTTCCTCCTCGTCCTCCTCGTCATGCTCGGCTCCTCGATTCCCTTCCACCTCGCCCAGGTCAAAACCGCCGCCATCGTCACCTGGCTCCAGCTCCAGGAAACCGCCAACCCCCTCGCCACCTGGCCCACCGCATGGCCCTCTGTCGCCGCCGCCATCATCGCCGCATGGTGGATCTCCGGCCGCCTCACCAACCTCCGCCACGCAGCCTCCGCCGATGAATCCGCCCGCCCCGCAGGCCCACTCCCAATCCTCGGCCTCGCCCTCATCCTCACCCTCAGCGTTCTGCTCCCCTTCGGCCTCTTCGCGGCAAACCTCAAAGAGCTCTCCGCCCTCTGGACCTTCTGGCGACTCAACGCCGAAGCCGTCGCCACCAGCCTCGGCGTCGCCGCCACCACCGCCCTCGCCGTGGGCACCATCGCCGTCCTCGTCGGCGCAACCGCGAACGCCCCGCGGAGCTTCTCGCGTCGCGCCGCGATCTTCCTACTCCTCACCTCCGGCCTCGTCCCCGGCATCCTCGTCGGCTCCGCGTGGTCCATCACCTCCCTCAAACTCCCTCCAGCCATCGGCGACTCCGTCCTCCCGCTCATCGCGGCACACATCGCCCGCTTCTCCCTCGTCGGAGTGCTCGCCGGATCCCTCGCCGCCGCAACCGAACCCCGTGAACTCTCCGAAATCCGCCGCATCGAAGGCGTCCCGGGCCTGCGCGGCTGGCTGACCACCTGCGGCATGGCAAACGCCCCCCTCCTCGCCGCCGCGGCGCTCATCGCCGGCGTCCTCAGCTTCCACGAGATCGAATCCTCCGTCATGGTCCAACCCCCCGGCCTGCAGAGCCTCGCGCAGCGCCTGCTCAACGACCTCCACCAACTCCGCATGGACGCCATGTCCGCCGCGGCACTCTGGCTCGTCGGTGCCGGCATCCTCGTTGCTATCGCTGCCTCCACACTCCTCGCCCGTTGGCGAACATAGACAGGAGGGGGGGCTCGCTCCCTACGCTCTTCCCATGGCTGAACTCGTGAACATCCGGCGTGCCCTCGTCAGCGTCAGCGACAAGACCGGGCTCATCCCCTTCGTCAAGTCCCTCTCCCTCCGCGGCGTGGAGATCATCTCCACCGGCGGCACCGCCTCCGCACTCAAAGCCGCCGGCATCCCGGTCACCCCGATCGACGCCGTCACCGGCTTCCCCGAGATCATGCACGGCCGCGTCAAGACCCTCCACCCCAAGGTCCACGGCGGCATCCTCGGCGTCCGCGACGAACCCTCGCACGTCGACGCCATGCGCGAGCACGGCATCTCCCCAATCGACCTCGTCTGCGTCAACCTCTACCCCTTCGAAGAAGCCATCGCCAAGCCCGGCTGCACCGAGGCCGACGCCGTCGAGAACATCGACATCGGCGGCCCCTCGATGGTCCGCAGCGCGGCCAAGAACTTCGAGTGGGTCACGATCGTCACCAACGCCGCCCAGTACGAACGCGTCCTCGCCGAACTCGATCAGCACTCCGGGTGCACCACGCGCTCCCTCCGCGCCGAGTTCTCCGCCGCCGCGTTCGGCGTCACCAGCCGCTACGACGCCGCGATCGCCGCGCACTTCACCAAACGCGCCGACGCGACCTTCCCCCCCCTCATGACGCTCACCTACGTGAAGGCCGAGGACCTCCGCTACGGCGAAAACCCCCACCAGGCCGCCGCCCTCTACCGCGCCGGCACCCGCACACACGGCCCCAGCATCGCCGGCGCCGAGCAGTTGCACGGCAAGGAACTCTCGTACAACAACATCAACGACGCCGCCGCGGCACTCGAACTCGTCCGCGCCCTCGCCCGCGTCGATGCCGCCGCCGTCGGCGCGTGCGTTGTGAAGCACGCCAACCCCTGCGGCGCCGCCTTCGCCTCAAACCCGCTCGACGCGGTCAACGAGGCCATCCTCGGCGACCCCCTCGCGGCATACGGTGGCATCCTCGCGATCAACAAGCCCCTCGACGAGGCCGCCGCGGTTCGCCTGTGCGAAAAGGACATCTTCCTCGAAGTGATCGTCGCCCCGTCGTATTCCGCCGCGGCGCTCGACACCCTCCGCGCCCGCTGGGCCAACGTCCGCCTGCTCGCCGTCGGCGAGATCACCGGCGGCCAGAGCGAACGGCTCGAGATGCGCTCCATCGCCGGCGGCCTCCTCGTCCAAGAGCGCGACGCGGTCAACGCCACCACCTTCGAGCGCCGCTCCGGCCCCGAGGCCACCGCGCACACGATGCGGATCGCGGCATTCCTGGAAGTCGTCTGCCGCGCCCTCATGAGCAACGCCGTGGTGGTGGGGGGCGCATCGCCGAACTGCGCGGGCGCGGTGCGGATGTTCGGCGGCGGCGCGGGCCAGATGGACCGCCTGACCTCCTGCCGCCTCGCCTGCGAGAAGGCCGGCACGCTCACCAAGGGCGCGGTCGCCTTCAGCGACGCCTTCTTCCCCTTCGCCGACGGTCCCCAGGTTCTGGTCGACGCCGGGGTGAGCACGATCATCCACCCGGGCGGGAGCAAGCGAGACACCGAGACGTTTGCGTTGTGTGAATCCCGCGGCGTGACCTGCCTGACCACCGGCGTCCGGCACTTTCGGCACTAACCAGCCCCCACGGGCCGAGAAACCCCGCCCCCGGCGAGGTTCCCTGGCCAATGCCGCTGAAGGCGCTTGATCCGGCGGCCGAAAGTTATAACAATACTGTCCGGGCAGGCACAGGCTCGCCCGGGAGATTGTCCATGCACCACGGGGATGGAGACATCCTGAGCGGCGCGGATGAGCTCGAGTACTTCGAGGGGGAGACACTGCCCCTTGGGGTCGTCCGCTCCGAGGCGCTGAACTCGAAGGTACTGGTCCTCAACAAAGCGTACATGGCGATGCGAATCGTCTCGGCCCGCCGCGCGTTCTGCATGCTCGCGCGGAACCTGGCCGAGGTCATCCACGTCGACACGCGCGGGCAGCCGGTAAGTGACGCCTGCGAGGTGAACGGGCAGTTCATCAACTACGACTTCGAATCGTGGGCGGAGCTGTCAGCGATCCGCGAGGAGTTCGCGGGGACGAACACCGACTGGGTGCGGACGGTCCGAATGGAGATCGCGGTGCCGCGGATCATCCGGCTGCTGGGCTACGACCGTTTGCCGGAGCAGACGGTGAAGCTGAACCGCCGCAACCTCTTCGCGCGGGACCGCAACCAGTGCCAGTACTGCGGGAAGCACTTCCCGATGGCGGACCTGTCCATCGATCACGTGAAGCCGAGGGCCGCGGGCGGCGGAGATTCGTGGGACAACCTGGTGTGCGCGTGCATCCGGTGCAACGCCCGCAAGGGCGGCAGAACGCCGGACCAGGCCTCGATGAAGCTGATCAGGAAGCCCGAGCGCCCGAAGCGCAACCCCCTGATCGCGCTGCGGCTGGGGAACGCCAAGTACCGCTCCTGGATGGCCTTCCTCGACCACGCGTACTGGGATGTGGAGCTGAAGTAATCGCACCCGACCCGGTTTCCCGGGCCGGTGCGTGAAGGGGTGTTAGCAGCCAGAATCCCAGGCGTTGAAGAACGTGATGACGTCGTCGCCATCGACTCCGCCGTCCTGGTTCACATCGGCGGTGATGATGCCAGCGTCCCAGGCGCTGAAGAAGGCGATCACGTCGTCGCCATCGACGCCACCGTCGTTGTTGAAGTCGCCGAGGCAGAGCGACTCGCAGGAGTCGGGCACGCCGTTGCCGTTGGAGTCGCTCGCGTTACCGAGCAAGATGTCGACCAGGTCGTCGATCTCGTTGGCGTTGCAGTCAAGCCCGGAGACCGGCAACTCCATGATGGGCGGGTTGAAGGAGCACGGGCCGGAGGTGGGGATGGGGTCGAAGATGTTCAGACCACCCACTTCGGCCACGATGCACTGGTTGTCGCAGGATGTGCCCAGCGAGCCGACCTTGAAGACAAAGTACGGGAACACGAAGGGCGGGTTGCAGCGCGCCTTGATGGAGAAGACGCCCGCGCCAGCTGTGGTGGAGGCCGGCACGGAGCGTGCGACGAGGTTGGTGCCGTTGCCACAGGCCGCGTTGATGCTGTTGGCGAAGCGGGTGGCGAGGGCGTTGCGGCTGTTGATCGCGGGCGTCTGAATGGGCTCGCCGGTTACGTTGCCCGAGATGTTGAAGCAGCACGGCGCGCTGAGGCACCAGCTCCAGGGCGTGTTGTTGGACGGGCCCATGACCTGGAACCACCGGATGCCGGCGACTGAACCCGAAGGGCAGGTGCCGAGCGAGGGATTGGGTCCGACCACGTTGAGACGGCCGCAGTACGTCTGACCGTTTACGGGGGAACCGACCCGAATGGAGTAGCACTGACCGGCGACCGCGGTGAAGGTGACCGAAGAGAGCACCGAGCCGGCGCATCGGCCGAGCAGCGCGTTGTCGTTGCTGGCCACCAGCGCGAGCGAACCGCACGCGCCGGAGTAAACCGCGAGCGCGGTGTTGATCCCCGCCGGAGATTCGCACGTGCTGATCGTGACGGAACCGGCGCACGGTGCGCAGTAGCGGTACCACACATCGTTGAACATCGAGAAGGGCGGCGCGGGGATGCCCGTGCTGGTCGTTGCGCCGCCGGTGCTGACGGCGAAGGTGCCGTTCCCGATCGGGGTTGCGCCCGCGCAGTTGTCGTTCGAGGGAACCGGTGCCGCGGGGGCGGCGGAGGCGCGAAGTGTGAAGTCGCCCGAAGCGTTGGCGAAGCCGGAGACCCGGACGAGGTAGCGCTGGCACGCGTTCAGCGCGACCGTGACGCGCGACTGCTGGCCGCACGTGTTGTCGTTGCACCCGATCGCCGGGACGGTGTTCGAGCAATCCGTGTGCACGCTGAGCACGGTGTTGTACATCGGCTGGCCCGCGTTGAAGCAGATGTGCGGGGTGCAGGTGTCGAAGGTGTAGTTGCCGCTAGTCGGCGGGTAGAACTCGTACCACACGTCCGGGCTCGTCGCCGAACAGAACACGCCACCCGAGGCGTTGGCGCCGATCGTGCTGCCGTAAAGAAAGTCATTCGGCCGCAAGACTGCGGGGGTTGCGCAGTTGTCGTTGTCCGGTCCCGCGGCGGTGCAGCCCATGATCAGGTCGCCGACGCCGGTGTCGCCGTTCACGCCGCCGACTCGGATGAGGAACGATTGGCCCGCGCGGGCCTTAACTCTGAGGTACGCGCCGCTGATGCCGCGGGTCCCGCAAGTCCTGCTGAAGCAGCCGAAGGGGCTGGGCGGGCAGGTGGCGGAGGTGCATCCGAGTTCATAGGGTTCGCCGCAGGAATCGCAGAGGATGCTGAGGACGGGTTCAAACGAGCCCGACCCGGGAATTGTAGCGGTGATGTATCCGTTGCACGTGGCAACGTAGCGGAACCACACGTCGTTGGGCGCGGGGCAAGACCCCAGCCCGTCGGTTGTCGCGCCGCAGTTTGTGAACGAGGTCGTGCCGGTCGGGACCAACTGCGCGTTGGCGCACAGGTTGTTGGCAGGCACCGGAATGGCCTGCGAGGTGCTCAGCACGACGCCCCCGCAATCCGCGGCGGTTGCGCCCGCGACACGAATGCAGTACGTGGTGCACGGGCTGGGTGTGAAGGTGACCTGCGACTGGGTCGTGCCATTGCAGGGCCCTGCCTCGGCGTCGTCGTTGCAGGCGATCTCGTTCGCGAGGGTGCCGGGGCAGTCGGTGAACACCGAGAGCACGGTGTCGAAGCCGGTGCCGCAGGTGTTGACGGTGATGGGCCCCGTGCAGTACGCTGTGAACTTGTACCACACGTCCTTCACGCCGCCGCAGGAAGAGACGCCGTCGGTGGTCGCGCAACAGGTGTTGTCGAAGTCCTGGACCTGGCCGATCTGGATCGTGCGTGCGCCCGAGCAGTTGTCTGTGGTGGGCGGCAGCCCCACGAGTTGAAAGCGCACGTTGTCGATGCCGCTCGTGAGCGTGGTCGGTGTGCTCGCGCCGAAGGTTCGAACGAAACCGAGCGTCATAGGAGCCGAACCATTGAACTGCGGCAGGGCGGGAGCTGTCGGGGGGCCCGAGATCTTCGCGAAGTTGCTCGGGACGAGGTTGAGGATGCAGCGCGAGGTCCACGAGCTCCCCGTGGGTACACGCCGGCTTTCGGCGGAATAGAGCGCGCCGTTCTGCTGGATGAGGCAGGTGCTGAAGGGGCCGCCGCCGAAGAAGATGTTGTCCTCGTAGTAGTTGATTGCGGCGATGGGCGTGGTCACCGTCGCGCCGGTGAGCAGCCACGGCGCCGACATGACGCCACCGCCCGGCGCGGGCGCGTAGCTCATTGTAAGTCGATCATAACAACCTGGATTCCCACCGGTGCCGGTGATGGCCAGGCTCGACGTGCCCGTGCCCGTCGAGCAGATGACCGCCAAGGGCGTCCAGGTGAACGCTTGCGAGCACGTCGGTGGCTGGAACAACCCCGCACTGCACGATGACAGCGGGCACTGTGCGTGAGTTTCCGTCGTCGCGAGCGCCGCCAACGCGGCGCCCACCCAGGTCAGGAGATATCGTGAACAGCGATGCATGTGTTTCTTCCTTCCTCACAGGCCCCATGTCGCGCGGGATAAAGCCCGCGCGAGTTGGGGGGCATGGGGCCTGTTCCGAGGGCATTCGCGGCGCTGAGACCAACCTTTCAGATGCGAGCCTGAAAAACTATGGCACGCGAGGGCGATTGGAGGTCTGACGATGCAGACCGCAATCCGCTCCCGGCGATCACGGGGCCAGGCGTGGCGGCACAGCGGTCCGCGAACGTGCCCCGAACGCGACGCGTGTTCACATCGCGAGTGCGAGGCCATGATTCCGAGCGAAAGGGGAGAGGCCGGGATGCGGTATCTCCCGGCATCGGTTGCGGGGGATTCCCCGCTGCACGCCCAAATCACGACAAATCGACTGCGGTAGAGGATTGCTGACGAGGCCGTGCCTCTAGAATCGAAAGCAGAGATGCACGGGACACGGACTCGGTGAACTGCGCGAGCAGGAACTGGAGGACAACGTGAACAGTAACATCAGAAGTGCGAAGGAGCGAATCTCGGCGGTGCTGATCGCGCTGTTGTCGTCGGGTACATCGACGGTGTCAGCCGGCATTGTTGTGCCCCCTGAACTTCCAATGGGAAGTAGGTACCCATGTGGACACTTGACGCCCGGAGAGACCAAGACCTTGCCGATCGAGTGGAAGACTCCTGATCAACTCAGCAGCGCCCATTATGCAACATTTCTGACCGATCGACTCGAGCAGCAACAGCCCGCTTTCGACGGTGATTGGCGCTTCAAAGTCTGGGCAGATGCCACCGGTAGCCTCGAGATCCCGGACTACTTTCCCTTTGACGGGCCGGACGCGTGCCGTCACCGAGCCCAGATCAGGGTCGATGTTCGCGATCTCCGTCTGAACAAGCAAGGTGTGGATGAATCGACAGTTCGGTGGGAATGGGTGCAGTTGTACAGCGGGTGGGATCGCAAGCCCGGGGAAATGCTCAGCGAGCACAACGTGTTCGATCCGCCCGCGGGCCTCAGCCAGCCACTTTCGGACGATCTCCCCTTCTACTACGACGTCCCCGGGCGCGGCGGGAGTCGGCCGCGGCCTTCAGATGGGCGCTTCGAGGACGCGCCGGGCCGATTCGTGTTGGACTCGCTGGTGACGCATGAGGGCAGGTGGGAGTACAAGGCCCTGCTCGTCTCTTGGGACGGCGACTTTTCTCGCGGCGTTGAGGAAGAGGTCTTCATCCATGGACGCCTCGACTGGGGTTGGGAGTACGAGTGCACACCCGCGCCCGGCGGCCTCTTCGTCTTGGGATTGGCGGGATTGTGCGGGCGCAGGCGTCGCTGGTGATGCAGGTCCTTCTGGCCTTTGCGTCTTGATGCGATTGGATCGTCGATCCTCGCGGGCCGTGCCGGTTACTTCGACTTCGCGTCGTGTCGCACGGACTCATGCGTGCTGGAAGACCCTCGCGGAGTGATCATGCTCGAACGATCGATCCGCGTCGATACGCGGAAGCTTCAGGGCTTCGAGTTCCTTCCCCGCTCACCGAGCGGCTTGATGGCCAACGCCCGGACGTTGCGGACACACAGCTTGCTCGTCCGTTCGAGCGACTAAAAGTACGTCATCGACATGATCCGTCGGAGCGCTGTGAGGCACAGATCAGCGACCGGAGCCTGTCCGATGAGCGTTGGCCGGCTCGTCCGAAGCGATTCCCGCCGCGGGCAAGGTCCGCGGATGCTCTCGCATGATCTACAAAGGTCCGCTAAGATGAGGGTCGCTCCCATCGGAGCGCACCGGAGGAGCATCGTGGCGGACGACATCACCTTGCTCACGACAACCCATCTGCTCGAGGCGTTGCGCGACCCCGCAAACCAGAAGATGTGGTCGGTTCTCGACGGCCGCTATCGACCCGTGCTCTTCGGAGTGGCGATCAAACAGGGGTTGTCGGCCGAGGACGCGGCGGATATCGCGCAAGAATCGCTCGCGGATGTGGTTGCCGGGTATCGCGAAGGGCGGTTCGACCGCTCGCGCGGCCGGCTGCGCACCTGGATCATGACCATCGGCCGCAGGCGCCTCACCGATGTGCTCCGCGTGAAGTATCGGAGGGGGGAGGTGGGGGCGCAGCGCCGTGGGGACTCGGCCTTTGACGCGATTCCCGCGGATGCCGAGATCGATGAAGCCTGGCAGCAGGAGGAGCAGAAGGAACTGCTGAGGGAGGCGATCGACTGGATTCTCGCGGACGAATCCACCGCTCCGTTGAGCCGCGAGGTCTTTGAGAAGGTGTGTGTTCGGGGTCTCGAAGAGAGCGTCGCCGCCAGCGAGTGCGGGATCTCCGTGGACCGGATCTACGTCATCAAGTCGCGGATGGTGACACGATTGCGGGAAAGAGTCGAGGCGCTGCAAGAAGCGAGAGAGATCAGCGAAGGGTGACACGTGAACCCAGTCGAGCCACAAGACGTCCAGCAACCCGGAGACGGTGATCCAAGCAACTGTCCTCCGGCGCGCGAAGTAGAGGCGTGCGCCGCGCGCGGCGATGCCGGCCCGATCCGTGCCCACCTCGAGGGCTGCACGCGATGTAGTGCTCTGTTCACCGAGATGCTGGCCAACGCGCAGTTCATGAAGAACGTGCTCTCGGCGGCGCGCGCGGGTTTGCGGGCCGGGCCCGCGCCGGACGCCGTGCCGGGCTACCGCATCTCGGGAGAGATCAGGCGGGGCGGGCAGGGCGTGGTGTACCGCGCGGTGCAGGTTGCGACGGGCCGAGAGGTCGCGATCAAGGTGCTCCTGGGCGGTGCGCTCGCCACGGAGCGGCAGCGTGTGCGGTTCCAGATCGAGTCGGAGCTCGCCGCGAAGCTCGACCATCCGGGGATTGTCTCTGTGCTGGACCGGATCGCCCTCCCGGGCGGCGGGTACGCCCTCGTGATGGAGTTTGTGCGCGGCGAGCCGCTGGGCGAAAGGGAACCGCCGGGGGTCGACGCCGTGCAGCGTGCCCGCGCTGTGACGGGGCGCTTCGCCAAACTCTGCGGCGCGGTTCACGCCGCGCACCAGGGCGGCGTGATTCACCGCGACCTGAAGCCCTCGAACGTGATCGTGGACGAGGAGGGGAATCCTCACGTGCTCGACTTCGGGCTGGCGAAGTCGGTGGTCCAGGACCGGCGTGTGACGCTGACAGGCGAAGTCGCGTGCACCATCGCGTACGCGTCGCCGGAACAGATCGACGATCCCCACAGGGTCGACGTGCGTTCGGACGTCTATTCGTTGGGGGTCATGCTGTACGAGTCGCTGTGCGGGAGCCCGCCGTACGAAACGAAAGACTGTTCGCTCGCGACCGCGATGGCGCGGGTGCGTGAGTCGCTGCCCGTGCCGCTGAGGGCGGTGAACGGCGGCGAGTGGCCCTGCCGGGTCGACCGCGATCTCGAGCTCATCGTTTCCAAGTCTCTCGAGAAGGACGCGACGCGGCGGTACCAATCGTGCGCAGCTCTGGCGGAAGACTTGATTGCCTGGGGAGTGGGGGGGCCGGTCGCGGCGAGGGCACCCAGTGCCGCGTATCTGCTCTCGAAGTTCGTCAGCCGCCACCGCGTCCCGGTGGCCGCGGCGTTGGTCGCGGTCGTCGCGATCGTGGTCGGCGGTGGGATTTCGGTGAGCGCGGCGGCGGGCATGCGCGCCGCGGTGGCGAACGCGCGGGAGCAGGCCGCGATCGGGGATGGGGCCCGGCTGCTGCTGAGCCAGTTGGTTCCTGCGACTGACCCGGGCTTTCGAACCGATCCGGATTCGCCGGCGCGCCGTTCGCTGGACATGTTTGCGATTCGGCTCGACGTCGGCGAACTCGCTGATCGCCCGGCGGTGGAACTCGCGGCCAGAGCGCTCATCGCGGACGTGTATGAATCTCACTCGCTGATGGCGATGGGGTTGGAGCAGCGACGGCGCGTCCTCGCACTGCGGCAGAGGATCAGCGGGGCCTCCGATCCGGCGACGCTCGACGCCGAGCTCCGCCTGGCCTCCTCGCTCGCGAAAGCCGACCGGGAACTGGTTCCGCTCCGACCGAACCCGCCTGATTGGCTCGACAACGCGAGGCGGGTGGTACGGGAGGCGTGGGGTTCGGAGGCGCAGCGCGTCGCTCGCGCGGTGCTCGATTCCAGCGCGGGAGAGGGCCGGGAGCGGTTCGGGGCGCTCGAGGTACTCGGCGCTGTGGCCGCTGCCAGAGGCGATCGCGGGCTCGGCCTGGAGGTCGAGCGCGAACTGCTCAAGGTTCCTCCCTTGCCCGGATCGACCGACGACGCCGTCGTCAGCGAGACCCTGGCGCGGCTCGCCCTGCTGCGGGAGGACCGAGCGGCCGCGGCCGGGTTTGCGCAGAGGTCGCTGGAAGTCCGCCTGCGGATCTACACCGACGGGGAGCCGGAGGTCGCGCGTGCGATCCTGCTCCGGGGCGAGGTGGGCGACCTTCCCGAGAGCGACCCGATCGTTCGCCTGCGGGAGGGGCTCGCGAACGGCACGAGCCTCCTCGATCAGACCGCGCGGATCCGTGACCTCGTCGAGGTGAAGCAGGCTGTCCTGAACCCGAACACCGATGGGCCGGGGATCACGGCGTCGATGCTCCGCGCCGCGCTCGTGCACATGAGGTACGGCGAGTGGGATCATGCGCTCCAGCGACTCGAGGCGTGCAAGCAGAGGCTCGATGCCTCTGCGGACCGTGTTCCCGCGGGCCCTCGCATCTGTCTAGATCTGCTGGTTGAGGCGGCGGTCCGGCAGGGAGACCTTGAAGCGGCGGAGAAATGGTCGACGGAACGGGTCGCCAACTACCGAGCAACAGACGAGAAGGCGAACCCCAACTACGGTCGTGCCCTGATGGACCATGCGGACATCGCCGCTCGGCGCGGTCTGATCGACGACGCGGTCCCGCGGTACCACGAAGCACGGAAGGTGCTCGCGTTGCAGCTCGATCAACCGTCGCAGGAGCTGCTCTTTGACATGATCAACGTCCGGGGGGCGGCGCTGGACCTGCTGCACAACGTGCAGTGGGGTTGCCCGGGTCCAGGCCAACTGAGCCCGGCGGCGCTCGCCACGGCTGAGTACGGTCTGGTCCACGCGGTGTTCCGCATCTTCGGCGAGCGGAAGCCCCCGGAACAAGCCAACCTCGCGTTCGCTCGGCCTTTGTTCCTTGAGTGGGGCCTGTATCGCCAGCTCGGAGAGCGCGGGCTCGCGGAGGCCCGTGCGAATGGGCTCACGGACGTTGCGAGCGAACTCGAACAGCTCCTGGCGGCTCCACGGCGGGCGGCCGGGGACGAGTAGTCCGGTTCATCGATCGGCGTCGCCGGGCTTGGTGGGCGGCATCGGGTTGCTGGGGTCGATCGTTGGAACGGAGAACTTCAACGTGAGCATCTCGACGCGGAAATCGGGCCGGTCTGCAATGTTCGGGAGGATCGCCGCGATTCCCGCGCCCTCTGCCAGTACGATTTTACGTGTCCCCCGCAACCGGAGCCGAAGCGAGCCGTCATCGTTCAGGAGTGCACGCCAGTCTGGCAAGGCGACTCGGAACACCGTCGGGTTCTTCCCGCTGGTGCCCATCGCCCCTTGGTGAAGGCGGATGTGATCCTCGGTGCCCGGCTTGATCGCATCGATGGTGAGCACGCCGGGAATGCCCCCCGAGACCGAGGCCGCAACATTTACCATGGCTCCTCCAGTGGCGGACTCGCGGAGCGACCCTCCGATGACGAACTCGGAGTCGAACTCGAACACGTACGAACCGGACTCCTCTCCGGGAACAAAGATCAGAGGCTGGTCATCCATTGCCCCGAGCGATCCCGGATTGCCCTGCAGTATCCAACCCTTGCGCTCCGACGCGGAACGGGGCAGCCGCAGGGGGTCTGGTCCTGGGGGGAGCGCACTCAGGTTCAACGACACGAAGCTCGAACGAACGCCGCCGCTGACGAGGCCGCTGAGGACACCTCCCTTCGCGCTGTCCAGCATCGAGGCGAGTTCCCGGCCGGGGGCTCGCGGCTTGAAGCCTGATTGCTCGATACCGATCATGACGCGCCCGTAGCTGCGACCGGCGATCGGGCAGCCGAAGGCGTCGATCTCCTGCGCAGAGAGTTCGCCCGAGACCAGGTCAAGGCTCATCGCGACCCATTGTTCGCGGAGATGCCCTGCCGCTTCGAGACGCTCGCGAAGGCCCGCGCCGAAGAACAGGTGGATAATGCTTGATCCCCCGAGATCGAACAGTTCGAGGTTCCACCTCTCACAGTTGGCGTTGACGAAGCGGACATCGAAGCGGATCGTGCCGTCGACGAGCGTGCGGGGGTCGAACGGTTCGTACCCGCGAAGCACGAACGGGTATGCGCGATCGCCGGGGGCGCGGGGGTTGTCGGTGTCCGCGTGCTCCCAGCCCCCGGTGGCGAATCCGGGACTGGAGAGGTCGTACGAGGAGCGGCGGTCTTCGCTGCCGGGGGTGGCGTCGTATTGCTGGTTGAGGTCGCCGTAGTGCGCAAAAACTGCGACACGCTTGGCTTCGAACTTCGGGCGGGGTGGGGGGGTGGCTGGGGCTTCCGTTTGGGAGTGGGCCAGCGGGGGCGCGGTGAGGAACGCGAGGACGAGTGCGGTGCAGAGACGGCGCATGTGTGTTCCCCCGGGCGGGCGATGGGATAGAAGGCGGTAGGGGGTTGGACTCGGTGGGAGGACCCGGCCGATAGTGACCCTATGACTACTGCCGCGCCATTACTGTACACGACGACGTTCAAGTACACCGACCGGCCGAGCAAGGCGCGGTACATCGCGGAGAAGTACGCCTCCATTCTGGGGGGGCGGGTGTTGGATGTCGGGTGTGACGTGAAGGCGGTTTCGTTGCACCTGCCGGCGGGGGCGAGTTATGTCGGGGTGGACATGGTGGGCACGGCGGACATCGTGCTGAACCTGGATCAGCAGCCGCTGCCGTTCGAGGCGGGGGCGTTTGACACGGTGATCTGTACGGACGTGCTGGAGCATCTGGACCGGGTGCACGCGGTGTTTGATGAGTTGTGCCGCGTGAGTGCGTCGCGGGTGATTGTGTCGCTGCCGAATCCGTACCGGAATCTGCTGATCGTGGCGGCGGAGAATCGGCCGCGGTTCCGGCAGTACGGGTTGCCGGTGGATGAGCCCAACGACCGGCACCGGTGGTTCTTTGGCGCGATGGATGCGCAGCGGTTCATCACGGAGCGGGGGGCGCGGAACGGGTTTGAGGTGGAGCAGATGGATGTGGACGAGAAGGGCGTGCCGCGGGTGGTGATGCCGGACGGGCGCGACCTGTCGCAGGATCCGAACTGGAGCCTGGGGACGACGTGGGCGGTGCTCCGTCGTATATAAGTTGTAACTTATAATCTTGCTACTTGTTGACGAGCAGGATGATGAGGCCGATCAGGGCGAGGCCGGCGATGACTGCGCCGGTGATCTTCCACGGGCTGTAGGGGCGTTCGCCGCTGACGGAGCCGGTGCGGGCGTTGACGAAGAAGCGGAAGAGCTTGCCGTTGTAGCGGTAGGCGGAGATCCAGAGCGGCAGCAGGATGTGCTTGAAGGTGATGTCCCGGAACTTCGGGTTCATCGTGGTGATGCGCTGGTGGTCGCCGCCGATCTCGGCGCGGATGGTGGCCTCGATGCGGTCGATCATGATGGCGCGGCCGAGTTCGAAGCCCTTGGGGAGGTCGATGGTGTAGCTCTCGGCGCGGTAGCCGCTGAGGTAGGCGTCCTGGTAGGGGACGAGTTCCTTGAGGTCCCAGTCGGCGAGCGCGTCGAGCTTCTCGCGTGGGAGTGAGCTCGAGGCGGGGACGAGGGTGTCGTCGAAGGTGTTGTGGACGGTGCCGGAGACCCATCGCCAGCGGGTGCGGGTCTGGGTGCGGCGGTTCTTTCCGGAGCCGGTGGTGACGGTGTAGTTGTCGCCGCGTTGGCCGGCGTAGGTGGTGGTGGCTTTGGCGTCGAAGGTCCAGTGGGGGAGGTAGAGACCGGCGAGGCCGGTTGCGGAGGCGTAGGCGGTGTCGCCCTCGATGGAGGCGTGTTTCTTGAGGTTGGAGGGGGCGAACCAGCGGGAGGAGATCCAGGCGCGGAAGCGGTCGGCGGCGCCTTTGCGGTCGATCTTGAAGGGGAGGAGGCTCTTGGGCTTGATGTGTTTCTGGGAGCGGCCGGTGGCGACGATGTTGCTGCCGCAGAAGGGGCAGGACTGGGCGGTGGTGTTGGGGGCCATCTCGCAGTCGGCGCCGCAGGAGGTGCAGTGAACGACGACCTCGTCCTGGAGTTCGGCGGACTCTTCGAGGTCAGCCATCATGCGGCCGAAGTCGAGTTCTTCGACGGCGGCGTCGATCTCAGGGATTTCGTTCTCGCCGCTGCAGAACTGGCATTTGAGATGGCGCGTCCCCGGCTTGTATTCAAGCTCGGCGCCGCAGTGGGTGCAGGGGAAGGTGGACTCGGCCATGCGCGTGTGAAGGGTGCGGGGTTAGCGCGGGGGAAGTGGGGGAGGGATGGAGCCGAATGCCGCGGCGAGGTCGGGGACGCTGGAGGCGGGGGCCCAGGCGGGCATGCCTTGTTTCCAGACGAGGGAGTCCTGGGAGATTTCGCCGGCGCGGGCCTTGGCGGCGATGGTGGTGAGGTCGAAGGGGCCGGCCTGTTGGCCGTTGATGGCGACGAAGAAGGCGGCGGCCTGCGGTAGGGGCGGGGGCGCGGCGTGGGGTTGCTGGGCGCCACCGAGCGCGCCGGCCATCTGCTGGGCGAGGGCGAAACCCATGCCTGCGCCGAGACCGGCGCCAGCTGTGCCGCCGGGGTTCTTGGCGGCGTCGCGGAGTGCTTCGGCGGTCTGGAACTGGGTGTACTTGTGGAGGTCGCCGATGACGCCCATCTTGGTGCGGGTGTCGAGGGCTTGTTCGACTTCGGGGGGGAGCGAGATGTTCTCGACGAGGAGGGCGGTGAGCGTGATGCCGTAGGGGGAGACGGCGGGCTGGATGGCGGTGATGAGTGCGCCGCCGATTTCGCTGTAGTTGGCGGCGAGGTCGAGGGCGGGGATCTTGGCTTCGCCGAGTGCTTCGGCGAAGCGTGAGACGATGAAGTTGCGGATCTGGTCGGTGAGGCCTTCGACGGTGAGGCGGCCGTTGGTGCCGGCGATTTCCTTCACGAGTGCGCCGGCGTCGGCGACCTTCATGGCGTAGGTGCCGAAGGCGCGGAGGCGGACGGGGCCGAACTCGGGGTCACGGAGCATGATGGGGTTCATCGTGCCCCACTTGAGGTCGGTGAACTGGCGGGTGTTGACGAAGTAGACCTCGGCCTTGAAGGGGGAGTTGAAGCCGTGCTTCCAGCCCTTGAGGGTGGCGAGGATGGGGACGTTGGCGGTCTCGAGGGTGTACATGCCGGGCGTGAAGACGTCGGCGATCTGGCCCTCGTTGACGAAGACGGCGACCTGTCCTTCGCGGACGGTGAGTTTGGCGCCGTTCTTGATTTCGTTGTTCATCCGCTGGAAGCGGAAGACGAGGGTGTCGCGGCTGTCGTCCAGCCATTCAACGATGTCGATGAGTTCGCCGCTGAGTTTCTTCCAGATGTCCAAAGTGAGACCTCCTGCGTGAGTGTTGGGAGTGTAGGGGATTTGGTTTTGGGGCCAAAACAAAAAGCGAAAAGCGAAAAGCGAAAATCAGGAGGAGCGGGGTGACGGACGGTTTGGGTTGGCTGGGGGTGGTAGGCTGGGTCGATGACGCGGAGGCGGTTTGTTGCAACTTGGGCGGTTTGCTGGGTCGTCTTCGGCGTAGTCGCGGCGGCGCTGGTCGTGTACGTGCCGGCGTCGATGGTGGTCGACCCGGTGTTCATTGTCGCGTTGGTGGGGGCGTTGGTGTTCTCGATGGTGCGGGATTGGAGGGGGGTGAGGGCGGAGTGAGGCCGGGGGGGTCGTCGCGAAAGCCTTTTTCACGCCCTGGCGGCAGCGTTCTCGCGGATGGTGGGCGTGGGGCGGGTGTGCGGGATGAACCGGGGCGGGAACCGACGGGGAGTCTGTTGCGTATACTTCGATTGTTTCGTATACTGCGAATAACCGATGGGCGGAACACGGAGGCGTCGACGATGACAATCGACCTGCTGGAATCGAGTGATCCCGTGGCGGCGACGGCGGCGGAGGTTCCGCTTGCGCGGGAGTCGAGTCGTCGGCTGGCACGGTACCTGAAGCGGAGCAAGCCGCTGCGGGTGGTGCCGGAGGGGGGCAAGGAGACCGAGGCGGTGGTGCTGCCTGCGTCGGCGGTGAAGTTGCTGGTACGGTTGCTTTCGGAGATGGCGGCGGGCAATGCCGTGACGCTGATTCCTGTCCATGCGGAGCTTACGACTCAGCAGGCAGCGGACATGCTGGGTGTGTCGCGGCCGTTCGTCATCAAGCAGATCGAGGCGGGCAGGCTCCCGTCCCGGAAGATCGGTACGCACCGGCGGGTGAGGTTCGAGGATCTGATGGAGTTCAGGCGACGGATCGATACGGAGCGGAGCAAGTCGCTGGAACAACTGGCGGCGGAGGCGCAGAAGCTGGGGATGGGTTACTAAACTCTCGGCCGTGAACGCGACCTTCACGCCTCCTCTGACGAGCACGCCTTCGGCGTGAAGAGCGGGGGGGCCGATGGGTTGAGCCGCGTGATCAAATGCTCGAACACCGTGAATCGACGTTATCGCGGGAGTGTCGCGGCGTACGTCCCGACGGCGAGTAGCGTGAGGCTTGCGAGCAAGAGGGAGAGGCCCCATTTCAGCGCGGTGAAGTTGAGTGCGCGGACCCCGAACCGTGCGCCCCAACGGCGCTTCCAGTGGTGGCCGCACTCGCTGCACTGTGAGGCGGCGCGGCGCCAGGAGCCCATGGGGTACTGGCACCGGGCGCAGACGACGTGCCTCCCTCTTCGCGCGGTGACCGCGATGGCCAGCAAGGCAAACCCGGCTTTGCTCGCGAGCAGGCCTCCGGGGATCAGGGCGGGGATGGCGCTGCGGCTGAGCACCGACATCGTCAGAAGCCCACCACAGACCAGCGACCCCATGAGCCCAACGACCACGAGACCCCTTCGGTGTTTCTTTCGCCGAAGCGCGGCATTGGAGCGGTGGCCGCGGCGGAGGTTCAGGTCGGTGGACATGCGCACGAGGGGCGGGAACAGCCACAGAAAAAGCCCGAGGATGAGAAGGCCGGTGATGTTATCGGGGTTCGAAAGCCAGTTGAACACCGATCGCGCGACCGCGGGGATCGTGGAGGGCGTGGGCGCGCCGAGAGATCCGGGCGGCATTGGGGGCATGGTCCGCAGCACCAAACGCTCGATCAGATGGGAGATCGTGGCCCAACAGATGAGTGGCCCGAACATCATCGCGGCGAGAACGACACGCAGCCCGTCGATGTTGGTGGCGACGCGTAGCCGGTGGCACCGCGCGGCGACGGAGTCATCGTTGCTTGGATCGCGGGCGGGCATGCGGGGATGGTAGCGGCGGGAGGTGCGCGCCTTGGGCGTGAGGAGCGGGGTTTAGCTGGTGCCTCGTGGGGGTTTACGCGGATGCGGTGGTGGCGCGTTTGCGGATGAGGTCGGGGGAGCGTGCGAGGGAGATGGCGGTGTCGTAGTTGATCTCGCCGCGTTGGTAGAGGTCGAGGAGTGCCTGGTCGAGGGTGATCATGCCGTGTTTGCGGCCGGCCTGCATTTCGGTGTAGAGGAGGTGGAGTTGGCCTTCGCGGATCTGGTGGCGGACTGCGCCTGTGCCGATGAGGACTTCGCAGCAGAGCGCGCGGCCGGTGTCGATTGCACGGGGGAGGAGTTGCTGGGAGATGACGCCTTGGAGGGAGCCGGAGAGCATGTAGCGGACTTCGTCCTGGTGGCCGGCCGGGAATGCGGAGACCATGCGTTGGATAGCGTCGGAAGCGCCGTGGGTGTGGAGGGTGGCGATGACGAGGTGACCGGTTTCGGCGGCGTTGAGGGCGGTCAGCATGGTCTCGGCGTCGCGGAGTTCGCCGACTCCGATGACGTCGGGGTCCTGGCGGAGGACGTGGCGGAGTGCGGAGCGGAAGTCGTGGAAGTCGACGAGGTGTTCCTGCTGGCAGATGAGCGCTTTTTTGTAGGGGTGCACGTACTCGATGGGGTCTTCGAGGGTGACGATCTTGCAGGCTCGTTCGGCGTTGATGAGGTCGATCATGTAGTTGAACGTGGTGGTCTTGCCGACGCCGGTGGGGCCGGTGAGGATGACCAGGCCGCTGGGTTTGCGGGCGAGGTCGTCGATGATGGGGGGAAGGCCGAGTTCTTCGCGGGTGCGGATGGCGGACTCGGTGAGGCGGACGGCGACTTCCCAGCGGCCGTTGCGGCGGTAGACGGAGACGCGTGCGCGGCCGCAGTCGGGGAAGACGGCGGAGAGGCAGACGTGCCAGTCGCGTTCGAGGCGGGCGTGTTGATCGGGGGTGAGTGCGGGGAAGAGCATGCTCTCGATTGCTTCGGGAGAGAGCGCGTCGCCGCGGGCGGGGACGAGGTCGCCGTGGATGCGGAACATGGGGGGGAGTCCGGCCTGGACGTGGATGTCGCTGGCTTTGTGCTGACGGGCGAAGTGGATGAGGGAGCGGAGGTTCATCGGGAGAAGGTCCTTTTGATGCGGGCGAAGAGGCTGGTGCCTGTGCGTTCGGCTTCGGCGCGGCGGCGGGCGTAATCGGCGCGGCCTGGGGCGAGTTGGGCGGCGTGGCGGAAGCACTCGGCGGCGCGGGCGTTGAGGCCGAGGCCTTGGTGGCAGACGGCGAGGGTTTCCCAGGCGAAGGGCTTGTCGGGTGCGGCTTCGACGGCGCGTTGGGCGAAGTCGGCGGCGGGGGAGTGGCGGGAGTGGGCGAGGTGAACTCGGGCGATGCGGACGAGGTCGAACCAGCAGGCGTGTTCTTCGGTCATGGCCTTGGCGAAGCACTCGCCGGCGAGGGCTGGGCGGGTGGTGAGGAGGACCTCGCCGCGGGCGATCCAGCGGAGTGGCGAGGATCCTGTGGCTTTGAGGGAGAGATCGGATTGGGCGAGGGCGCCGGAGCGGTCACCGATGCGGAGGGCGGCTTGGGAGGCGCAGGCGAGGAGGTCGCCGTTGGCGCGGAAGACTTCGAGAGCTTTGGCGGCCCAGAGTTGTGCTTCGGCGTGTTCGTGGAGTTCGAGGAGCATCTGGAGTTGGCCGACCCACGCGGGGATTCGGGAGCGGTCTTCGCGGAGGCTACGGGTGAACTGCTGGAGGGCGGATTCGTGGAGACCGGCGTGCATGGCGGCGGTGGCGAGGTCGAAGTAGGTGGTGGCGTCGCGGGTGGGCTCACCGGGGAGGGCGGTGGAGGGCTGGAGCTGGGCGGCATCGGCGCGGGGCTCGAGCTTGGAGAAGCGGCCGGTCATGGTGCGGTTCCTGGGGCGGATGGGGGATCGATGCGACCGGCGCGGGAGAAGGGGCGCCAACGGCAGAGGACGGTTCCTTGGACGGCGTCGGCGGGGATGGTTTGGACGAAGTGGGTCCCGGCGCGGCGCATGGCTTCGGGCTGAAGGCCGGCGTACATCGCGCCGACGCCGAGCGTGGTGGCGAAGACGGTGAGTTGACCTTCGGTCGGGGAGACGGAGAAGGAGTCTGCGGGGGAGGTGGGGCCGAGGGGAAGTGCGGTGGGGGGGATCGGGGTGCCGTTCACTGAGATGGACGAAGGGGTGAGGAGCGCTGTGTCGCCCGGTAGGGCGAGGACGCGGTCGATGACGGTGCCGCCTCGGAAGACGATGCCGGTGGTGGCGAAGCCGGGGTGGTTGTAGACGACGATGTCGCCGCGGCGGGGCGGGAGGTCGATCCAGCGGCCGCGGAGGAGGAGGACATCTCCGGGGAGGAGCGTGCCGCGGGCGTGGGGTGGGAGGCCGTCGAGTTGGAGAGGGACGACGAAGCCGTGGATGACCCAGCGGACTGGGAGGTAGAGGCCTCCGATGAGGAGTGCGTAGGTGATGAGGCCGATGCCGGCGCGGTGGAGGGGGGAGAAGGGGGCGTTGACGGGAGCGAGGATGAGACCGATGGAGGTGGAGTGGATGCCGATGAGGAGGCTGGCGAAGAAGAGGCCGAGTCCGTCGCCCATGAAGATGATGGCGAGTGGGAGGATGAAGAGCCAGGCGACGGTGAAGAGCCATCCGAGGGCGGAGTGACCGAGGGAGCGGAGGCCCCAGCCGGGGATGATGGAGCGGAAGACGGCGGGCCACGGGACGGCGTCGATGCCGGCGGCGACCTGGGCTGCGCGGGAGACGCCGAGGGCCTGGCGGGCGGCGATGCGGGAGTGTGCCGCGGCGACGCGGAGTGGGGCGAGTGGGGAGTCGGAGCGGCGGGGAGGATCGACGCAGAGGGAGGCGAAGTCGAGCGTGGACTCGCAGCGAGCGCAGCGGGCGGATCCGGGGATGTTGAAGAAGTCGCAGTTGGGGCAGCGCATGGCGTGCTACTCGAAGCGGGAGCGGATCTGCTGTCGGGTGTCGGCGGCGGAGGTGGCGTGCCACTGGTTGGCGGAGTATTCGGAGGTGAGTTGGCGGGACTCGAGCTTTCCGATGATCTGTGCGACGGCATCGCTGAGCTTGAGGCAGGCCTCGCCGGAGACGCCGGAGACGGTGACGGTGACTTTGCCGGACTTGTCGATGCGGACGTCGATGTGGGGCTGCTGCATCTGGGGTTCCTACTGAGGGACGCGGACGCGGATGCGGATGGACTGGTCGGCCTCGAGTTTGTTCTCGACGACATCGAAGTTGCGGGAGGCGAGCTCGGTCATGAGTTGGTTGTACGCGAACTGCTGGACGATGCGGCCGGCGAGGGTCTCACCGATCTGGCGGAGTTCGGCCTTGGTGTGCTGTTCGCTTTCGGCGCAGACGTTGAGGCTGCCGCGGGCGTCTCGGCGGACGCGGAGGAGGACGTTTTCGGCGGTTGAGAAGAGGATTTCCTGTTCGGAGGCGAGGTGTTCGGCGATGACTTCGCTGTTTTCGATGTCGATGGTGACGCGGGAACGCTGGCCGGAGGATTCGTGGAGGCGGAGGCGGTCGGCGAGTTTTTCGGAGACGACGGTGAGGCCGAGGGCCTGGGCGGCGCCGACGGCGGCGACGACCATGCCGGGCCAGGCACCGATGACGATGGGGGCGATGACGGAGACGGTGCTCAAGGTGATCTCCTTTAGGCTTCGAGTCGGCGGGATGCGGGGAGGACGGTGGCGGCTTCGGCGGCGGAGTCCGTGATGGAAGCGCGGCGTGCGCGACCGTCGGACCAGCGGCGGAGGGCGTTGATGCGTTCGCTCATGGTGCGAGAGAGGGGGACGGCTTCGGAGAGGGACCGGAGGAGGACTTCGGGGGAGAGGTCGCGGCCGGAGTCGAAGGCGTCGTAGAGGGAGCTGACGATCGCTTGTTCGATTTCGGCGCCGCTGAAGCCGTCGCAGGCTGCGGCGAGAGCCGGGAGGGACTCGGGCGGGAAGCGGCGGGCGCGTTTGGCGAGATGGATGGAGAGGATGCGTTCGCGTTCGGCGAGACCGGGGAGGTCGACGAAGAAGATCTCGTCGAGTCGTCCCTTTCGGAGGAGTTCGGGTGGGAGGGTGGAGACGTCGTTGGCGGTGGCGACGACGAAGACGTCGGAGGTTTTTTCGTTGAGCCAGGTGAGGAGCGTGGCCATGACTCGGGACATGGTGCCGCCGTCGGTTGCGCCGGAGCTTTGGGCGCCGGCGAGACCTTTCTCGATTTCATCGATCCAGAGGACGACGGGCGCGACACTCTCGGCGATCTGGATGGCGCGGCGGACGTTGCTCTCGGAGGAGCCGATGAAGCTGGAGAAAACGCGGCCGACATCGAAGCGGACGATGGGGACGTTCCATGCGCGGCTGACGGCCTTTGCGCAGAGGCTCTTGCCGCAACCCTGCACCCCGACGAGGAGGACGCCCTTGGGGGCGGGGAGGCCGAAGGCACGGGCTTCATCGGAGAAAGCGCGGGAGCGGCGGCGGAGCCACTCCTTGAGGACTTCGAGGCCTCCGACGGAGTCCAGGCTTTCGTCGGAGTGGATGTACTCGAGGATGCCGCTCTTGCGGATGATCTGCTGCTTTTCCTGAACGATTACGCCGACGTCGTCGCCGCTGAGATGGCCGTCGTTGACGAGGGTCTTGGCGAAGACGTTTTCCGCTTCCTGGAGTGTGAGTCCCGCGGCGGCGCGCACGAGGAAGCGGCGGTCGTCGGAGGAGAGGTTGACCTTGAGGGTGGGGTGGCCTTCGACTTCGCGTTCGATCTTCGTGAGGAGGGAGGAGATCTCGGGGCGGCTGGGGAGGGAGAAGTCGATGACGGCGACGTCTTTCTCGAGTTCGAGGGGGAGTTCCATGACGGGGGCGGAGAGCACAAGGGTCTTGTAGCTGTCGGAGAGGGCCCGGGAGACGTCGCGGAGCTTGCGGATGACCGCGGCACCGCACGGTGAGGAGCGGTTGAGGTGGAGGTGGAGGTCATGGAAGAGGTAGAGGGCTGGATCGCGGCTATCGATGACGACGGACATGGCATCGGCGGGGGTTGCGATGTTCTTGCGGTGGTTGGTGTAGACGAGCGGAGCTGTGGGGTCGTCGATGTTGTCGAGAACGAGTTGGCGCATGCCCGAGGCGCAGCCCCACACGTGGAGTTGCTTCTGTCGTGCGCGGGCGATCTGGCCGAGGCGGCGCTCGATGCGTGCTTCCTCGTAGCTGACGACGTAGACGACTGGGTAGCGGGCGCGGACGAGGAGTTCGAGTTCGTCCGAGGGCTTGGTGTGCGTTGCGGGAGTGGGCGCAGCGTTCGTCGGTGCGGCGGAGGGGTTCAGGGCTGGGAGGGTCGCGGGGCGGGCGGTGCTCATGGTGCGGTGGCCTTTCTGAGTCTCTCGGCTGCGTGGGCGCGGGCGAGGAGTGAGGCGTCGTGTGGTGCGAGAGCAACGGCGACGGGAAGGAGCGGGGAGAGAAGATCGTGAAAGAGAACGCGTCCGTCGGGGGTGATTCGGATCTCGACAACGGAATCGGGGGGAGTGGGGTGTGGCGATGGTGATGTGGTGGTGAGCGGGTTCACACGGCACTCCTGCGGAGGCGGGCGAGGTCGACGATTTGCTCGGCGTCGGCGAGTTCCTGAGCGGTGGCGACGCGAGAGAGCGGGCCGCGGTCGAAGCGAGCGGTTTGCCATGCGGGCACGTAGCCGGACATGAGGGTGAAGTCGGAGTCGGGTAGGAAGTCGGAGATCCATCGCGCGATGGGGCGGAGGCAGCAGTCGTTGTGACCGGGCATCACGAGGTAGCGGATGATGACGCGGCCCTGTGTGGAGGCGAGGAGCAGGTTTCGGGTCGTGTACGCGAAGTAGTCCGGAGCTTTGGCGATGGTGGCGGCGCAGCGGTCGTTGCCAAACTTGAGATCAGCGAGGTAGATGTCGATTACGCCGTCGAACAGTTGAAGTACGGCGGGGCTCATGGAGAAGTTCGAGTTGAGCACCAGCGGGAGTTTCGTGGGCCAGGCGGCGGCGGCGACCTCGAGGATGGTGTGGGCGTGGAGAGAGGGCTCGCCGCCGAGAAGGTTGATGGTCTTGGCGCCCCGGCGAGCGGCCTCGACACATTCGGCGGCGAGTGACTCCGGGGAGACAACTTCGCCGGCGCGGGGGTTGAAGCACGATGGAGCTTGGACGCAGAAGGCGCAGCGGAAGTTGCAGCCCGCGAAGTAGAGCATCGAACTGGGGATCAGATCGAGTTCTTCGGCGAAGCTGGTGTACCGGCGGAAGATCCGGGATTCGGCGGAGAGTCCGCAGGGCGTGTGCTGCCCCGAGGCGCGGTCGGCACCGCAGGCGAGGGAGCACATCGCGCAGTTCGAGAGCATGGCGCGAGCGGCGGAGGCTCGCTGCAAGAGCTCGTCACGGTGCGGGGCGGTCGCGGGCATCCGGGCTTGTACCGGAGCGATGGTCTGGTGGTTGCGGCGATCCGAGGGGGTGCGTTACTTGTCGCCGCTCGGCGCGGGGGCGAGGAGGAGGGTGCGCGCGAGGCGGACTCGGTCCTGGATGGGGCCGTCGGGGCCGGGGTCGATTTCGGCGGTGAGCGTTTCGGTGCCGAGCGGGATGCGGATGTTGAAATCGGCTTCGGGGTTGGCGCGGTTCAGGCGTGCGGTGAACGCGGGCGCGCCGTCTGCGGTGCCGAGGCGGAGTGTGAACGTGAGATCGCCCCAGTCGCGGCAGCTTTCGGGGAGCTTCGCCAAGCCCGCGAGGCGTGTTGCGCCTTGGGGGAGGGTCCATTCGACGCGGGCCGGGCCGGAGATCTCGATGTCCTCGTTGATGGAAGCGCCGAGCTCCGTGCGGGTGATGGGGGAGGGGCTCCACTTGCGGTTGCCCGTGGTCGTGGCGCTGAGGACGGTCAGGTCGGAGAGCGCGACGACGGAGGAGACGTCGGTGATGATCGCGTTGAGCGAGGGGGCGTCGGTCTGGTAGTCGCGGGTTTCGCCGGTGGGGGTGAGGAGGCGGAGCGTGCATGCGCCCGACGGGGCGAGGCTGATGGACTCGTACGCGAGGGTTTCGTCGGTGGTCCAGACGATGGCGCCGCTGCCGCGGGTGGGCGGGTTTGCGAGGGAGAGCGCGGCGATGTTTTCAGCGGGGAGGGAGAGGGGCTGGGCGTTGGGGTCGGTGGGGGAGATGGTGACGCGTTCGCCGAAGGACTCGACGAAGCCCTCGACGGTGTCGCCGTTGGCGAGGAGGAGTGAGTCGGCGGAGTCGGAGTGTGGCGCGGCGGCACCTTTGCGGAGGATGAGGGAACTGATGTCGTCCATCTTGAGGGAGATTGGGCCGAGGGCGATGCTGCCGAAGACGAGTTCACCGGGCGCGGGTTCGGCGGGGAGTTGGACTTGGCCGCGGAGGCGGCGGCCGTCGGCGAGGCTGAGCCAGTGGGAAGAGGCGGTGCCACCGGAGGGGCCGCGGGCGCCGACGCGAGGGGAGAGGAAGAGCGCGAGGACTTGGGCGGTGGGGACTTTGCGAACGGAGGAGTCTTGGGCGCGGACGGTGATGAGATCGCGAGAGATGGAGACGACGCGGACGTGGGAGGGGTTGAGGTCGCGGTCGAGGAGGATGTGGGGCGTCTCGGGCTGGGCGAGCGCGGGCGCGGCGAGTGCGGCGAGGAGGGTGAGCAGTGGGGCGGTTTTCATTTCTGGAAGATCGGCAGATAGCGCTTGGGCATCTGGAGGATGATGAGGGCCATCGCGGAGCCGTACTCGTCACCGGCGGAGGAATCGGACCAGAGGCCGTCGGGGCGTTGTGACTTGATGAGTTCGTCGCGGATGCGGGGCCACCATTCCTCCCACTGGGTGCCGCCGGCGAGGAACATGGCCTGCACGGCGTAGTAGTGGCCGTAGAAGTAGTGGGTGGGTTGGGAGTTTTCGCGGCCGGGCATGGCGTAGGAGCGGAGGTACTTGAGGCCGCCGTCGATGGCGCGGTCTTCGTAGATGCCGGCGTAGTACAGGCTGGCAACACCGGCGGCGGTGCGGGGCCATGCGCTGGCGCCCATGATGGACTGGTAGCGGAAGCCGCCGTCGGGGTTCTGGCAGGAGCGGACGTATTCAACGGCCTTGTCGACGACCTCTTTGCTTACTTCGAGCCCCGCGTTTCGTGCGGAGCGGAGGGCCATGATCTGGCAGATGGTGACGGAGACGTCGGCGTCGAAGGGGAAGGGGTTGTAGCGCCAGCCGCCTTCTTCGTTCTGGGTGGACTCGACGAGGCGAACGGCTTTCTTAAGGGCTTCGTAGACCTTGGTGTCGAGCGGGGAGCCGTCGCCGCCCGTCATGCCGTATACCTCGCCCAGAAAGAGCGCGGCGAAGCCGTG
>JBIKMF010000517.1:0-2546 GCA_044359425.1 Phycisphaerales bacterium | reverse complement strand
CCTCCATCAACATCTGGTACGGCGTCGGCGCGCAGGACGAGCCGCCCGGCCGCTCCGGCTTCGCGCACCTCTTCGAACACCTCATGTTCATGGGCACCGCGCGCGTCCCCGGCAACCAGTTCGACGTGCTCATGGAAACCGGCGGCGGCGCCAACAACGCCAGCACCGACCTCCACCGCACCAACTACTTCTCGTGGGGCCCCTCGAAGCTCCTCCCCACGCTCCTCTGGCTCGACGCCGACCGCCTCGAAGACTTCGGCCTCAACGTCACCCAGGAAAAGCTCGACAAGCAGCGCGACGTCGTCCGCAACGAACTCCGCCAGACCGTCGAGAACGCCCCCTACGGCAAAGCCGACGAAGCCATCTGGCGCCTCATGTTCCCCGCCGATCACCCCTACGTCACCGGCGTCATCGGCACCCACGAAGATCTCGAAGCCGCCAACGTCAACAACGTGAAGGACTTCTTCGCGAACTTCTACGTCGCCAACAACGCCTCCCTCGTCGTCGCCGGTGACTTCGACCCCGTCGCCACCAAGAAGCTCATCGCCGAGCTCTTCGGAACCATCCCCCCCGGCCCCGCCATCTCCCGCAAGTACACCATCCCCACCGAGCCCGTCCCCGTCTCCGTCCAAGGGACCAAGCGACTCACCTCCATCGACCAGGTCGAACTCCCCCGCATCCAGTACACCTTCGGCGGCCCCATCGGCTTCGCCAAAGGTGACGCCGAGCTCAAGCTCGCCGCCGCGACCCTCGCCGACGGCAAGTCCTCCCGCCTCTACCAGCGGCTCGTCATGGAAGAAGGCCTCGCCGCCGACGTAAACGCCTCCTTCCAGGGCTACCCGCTCGCCGGCATCTTCCAGATCAACATCTTCGCCAAGCCCGACGCCGACCTCGCCCGCATCGAACGCATCGTCGATCAGCAACTCTCCCAGTTCGTGCAGCGCGGCCCAACCGCCGACGAACTCGCCCGCCACCAGGTCACCTTCGAACGCCGCGTCCTCGACTCGATGCAGTCCATCGAGAGCAAGGCCGACGCCATGAACGAGTACGAAGCCGCCTGGGGCGAGCCCAACGGTTTCAAGCGCGACATCGCCCGCTTCCGCGACGCCACCACCGACGGCGTCAAGGACTGGGCCGCCCGCGTCCTCCGCGCCGACGCCAAGATCGTCACCCGCGTCCTCCCCGAATCCCCCGAACGCGCCAAGTCCCCGCGCGACGAGGCCCCCGCACCCGCACGCTCCGGCGACTTCGCACTCCCCGCCCCCAAGTCATTCACACTCGCCAACGGCCTCAAGGTCCTCGTCTTCGAGCGAAAGGACCTCCCACTCGTCGCCCTCCGCCTCTCCGTCAAGCCCGGCGGCGGCCTCGACCCCCTCGACAAGCCCGGCCTCGCCTCGCTCGCCATGGAAATGCTGAACGAAGGCGCGGGCCCGTACTCCGCCACCCAGTTCTCCGATGAACTCCAGAAACTCGGCGCCGAGTTCGCCACCGGCGCAACCGAAGAAACCCTCTCCATCTCCATGAACGTCCTCGCCCGCAACTGGGACAAGGCCGCGGGCCTCTTCGCCGAAGCCCTCCTCCACCCCAAGATGGACGAGACCGACTTCGCCCGCGCCAAGGCACTCCGCCTCGACGACCTCGCCCTCATGGACGCCCGCCCAACCTTCCTCGCCGACCGCGTCGCCAACCGCATCCTCTTCGGCGACAAAAACCCCTACGCCACCCCCTCCATCGGCGAGTCCGCCGCCGTCGAAGAACTCACCCTCGACGAACTCAAGGCCTTCCACAAGGCCGCCCTCTCCCCCAAGTCCGCGCTCCTCCTCGTCGCCGGCGACGTCACGCTCGAGTCCGTCCAATCCACCCTCACCCCCCTCCTCAACCCCTGGTCCACCGACGCCCGCGCCACCGGCCTCGCCCGCGGCGAGTCCATGCGCACCCCCACCCACACCGGCCTCAGGCTCGCCATCGTCGATCGCCCCGGCGCAACCCAAACCGTCGTCCGCTTCGCGATGCCCGGCACCGTGATGCAAGACCCCCGCCGCGTCCAGCTCGGCCTCGTCAACATCATCCTCGGCGGCTCCTTCACCAGCCGCCTCAACCAAAACCTCCGCGAACGCAACGGCTTCACCTACGGCGCACGCTCCAGCTTCAATATGTGGCCCTCCACCGGCTCCTTCACCGCCGGCGCCAGCGTCGCCGCCGATACCACCGGCCGCGCCCTCGAAGAGTTCTTCGCCGAACTCAACCGCATCCGCGCCGGCGACATCTCCACCGCCGAAGCCGCCAAAGCCCGCGAAACCTTCCGCAACGACACCGTCCGCGATTTCTCCTCCCTCCGCGGCATGCTCGACGCCATCGGTGAACGCCTCGACGCCGGCCTCGACTTCGAACTCTTCTCCCGCGACCTCGGCATGATCGGCCGCGTCGACGAGAAGGAACTCAACGAAACCGCCAACGCCGCAATCCAGATGAACCACGCCGTCCTCGTGCTCGTCGGCGACAAAGCCACCATCCTCGAACAGATCAAAGGCCAACGCCTCCCCGAC
>JBIKMF010000131.1:0-9700 GCA_044359425.1 Phycisphaerales bacterium | reverse complement strand
GGCGACTGGCTCGAGGACCTCAAGGGCGGCGCCGTCGAACTCGCCCGCGACGGCGACCCCGACGCCTTCCTGGCCGTCGATCGCGCCATCTGTCGCTTGGAAGAGGAAGACCCGCAGGCCGGCGAAGTCGTCCGCCTGAGGTACTTCGCCGGGCTCTCCGAAGAGCAGGTCGCCAAGGCCCTCGCCCTCTCCGAACGCACCGTCCGCAGGCGGTGGCAGTTCGCCAAGGCCTGGCTCTTCGACGCCATGCAGCACGAGGCCCCGCTCAACCCACCGACCGACGGCCCAGAGGCGAAGGACCACGCGTGAGCGATCGTGAAGACCAGGCAGCCCCCAACCCAACCCCCCGAAGCCTCTCCGACATCGTCGGTGAAGCCCTCGAACTCCCCGCCTCCCAACGCTCCTCGTTCCTCCTGACCGCCTGCGGCTCCGACCCCGCCCTCCACGCCCGCGCCAAGGCCCTCGTCGCCTCCCACGACCGCGCCGCCCGCGCCGGCTTCCTCGCCCAGCCCACCGGCTCCCCCGAACCCTCCACCTCTCCCTCTCCCGCCGAACTCGCCCGCGAGGGCACCCGCATCGGCCCCTACTCCATCGGCCGCTGCGTCGGCGCCGGCGGCTTCGGCGTCGTCTTCGAAGCCACCCAGGAAGAACCCATCAAGCGCCGCGTGGCCATCAAGCTCCTCCGCGCCGGCATGGCCACCCCGCAGATCGTCGCTCGCTTCGACACCGAACGCCGCGCACTCGCGATGATGGAACACCCCGGCATCGCCAAAGTCCTCGACGCCGGCGCCACCAGCGACAACACACCGTACTTCGTCATGGAGTTCGTCGAAGGCGAACCCCTCGTCGCCTTCTGCGACCGCCACCGACTCTCCCTCCACGACCGCATCCAACTCACCATCCAGATCTGCCGCGCCCTCCAGCACGCCCACGCCAAAGGCGTCATCCACCGCGACCTCAAGCCCGCCAACATCCTCGCCTCCATGCAGGACGGCCATCCCTCCGCACGCATCATCGACTTCGGCATCGCCAAAGCCGTCGAGCACGTCGCCGCGGCACGCGCCGCCTTCACCGCCGCGCGCCAGATGATCGGAACCCCCGAGTACATGAGCCCCGAGCAGGCCGGCGCCGCCCCAGACATCGACACCCGCAGCGACATCTACTCCCTCGGCGTCGTCCTCTACGAAATGCTCGCCGGCGTCAGCCCCTTCGACGCCGAACGCCTCCGCTCCGCCGCCTTTGCCGAACTCGAACGCGCCCTCCGCGAAGACGAGCCCCCGCGCCCCTCCACCCGCCTCTCCTCCCTCGCCACTTCCGCCACCGACTCGCGCCTCGCCGACATCGCCGCGACCCGCCGCATCGAACCCCGCTCACTCGTCCGCGAACTCCGGGGCGAACTCGACTGGATCATCCTGCGCTGCCTCGAAAAAGACCGCGCCCGCCGCTACGACACCGCCGCCGCGCTCGGCGACGATCTCGAACGCTACCTCCGCGACGAGCCCGTGCTCGCGAAGCCACCCTCCCGCTCCTACCTCGCGCTCAAGTTCGCCAGCCGCCACCGCGTCGGCCTCGCCGCCGCGGCAGTCGCGCTGGGTTCACTCGTCTTCGGCCTCACCGCGTCTCTCGTCGCGCTGCGTGAAGCCCGCGCCGCCCAGATCATCGCCGAGACATCCCGTCGCGAAGAAGCGCTCCAACGCGAGCGCGCCGAACTCGAAGCGGTCAAGGCCCACAAGGCCGCGGAGTTCCTGCGCGACGTCCTCTCCTCCGCCGATCCCGAAGTCGGAGGCCGCGACATCACCGTCGCCGAAACGCTCCGCGACGCCGTGGCCCTCCTCGACGGCGGCGAACTCCGCGACCAGCCCGACGTCGAGGCCATGGCCCGCCACGCGCTGGGCATCTCCTTCAACGCCCTCGACCTCCTCGCCGACGGCGACGCGCAGCTCCGCAAGGCCCTCGACCTCTCGTCCCGCCCCGGATTCAGCCCCGTCGAACGCGCCGACATCCTCGGCACCCTCGCGGTCACGCTCTGGCAAGAAGAGAAGCTCACCCCCGCGGAGACCATGCTCCGCGAAGCCGTCGAACTCACACGGCCTTTCACGAAAGGCCAGGGCGCCAAGACGCACGCCTCCAGCCTCCGCACCCTCAGCTCCGTCCTCTTCTACCAGGACAAACGCGACGAGAGCAAAGAAGTCTTCGAACAGGCCCGCACCGCCCTCCTCCGCATCGTCGGCCCCGACTCCACCGAGTACGCCGACCTCATGACCAGCCACGCCAGCCGCCTCCACTCCGGCATGCGCGACACCAAGCCCCTCCGCGACGCGATCGCGGCCCACAAACGCCGCTACGGCGACTTCCACCCGCGCGTCTCCCGCCTGCTCGTCATGCTCGGCACCACCAACCGCTTCCTCGGCGACCTCCCCGGAATGGCCGCGCCACTCGAAGAAGCCCTCGCCATCCAGATCCGCCTCTACGGCCCCGACTCCTTCCAGGCCGCCAACGTCATGCACCAGCTCGGCGAAGGCTACTTCGGCTTCCGCGCCTTCGATGAAGCCGAGTACTGGTGCGGCCGCGCACTCGTCGGCGCACGCTCCTCCCGCATCGGCCCCGCCAGCTCCCTCCTCGTTCGCGCTCACGGCGTACTCGGAGACGTCGACCGTCTCCGCGGCGATCTCGACGCCGCCGCCGTCCACTACCGCGACGCCATGGACGCCGGTATCAACGGCGGCCCCGACATGCTCCCCTTCCAGCGCTTCAACGGAGCCACCGCCCTCGCCGGCACCCTTATCGCCGCCGGACGCTTCGACGAAGCCGCACTCGTCACCGACCGACTCGAAGCCGAACGCCCACAGGTCGACGACTCCCTCTCCATCGCCCTCGTCATGGACAGCGTCATCGCCATCACCAAAGCCCGTCGCGCCGAGTTCCCCCAGGCCGAGTCCCTGCTCCTCAACACCGCCGAAAAACTGGGCGCAATGCCCCTCTTCAAGAACAGCGTCGAACGCCTCTTCGTCCTCCAACGCGTCATCGCCTTCTACGAGTATCGCGACTCCGTCGAACCCAACCAGGGCCACCTCGAGCGCGCCAAGCCCTTCCGCGAACAGGCCGCCACCCTCGAACAAGCCGTCACCAAACGCCGCGCCGAGCTCGCCGCCACGGTCGACGCATACCGGGCCTCCCGCGGGGGCTCCCTCATCCCCGCCGACGCCGCGCCCGATTCCGTTGGCCGGTAGTTCGCGCCGATGTCGCTTCTCCTTCGGGATCGCACACCAGGTCGGTGCCGCGACCCATCGCAAAGGAGCGAGGATTGAAGAACCACCCCCGAACGTCCATCGCATGGCTCGCGGCAGCCTGCGCCGGCACCATCTGCACCGCCGCGTACGCCCAACAGGCCCCCAAGGCCGTTGACCGCGTCATCCCCGACCACGCCATCGGCGCCCCCGGCACCGGCGGGCAGCTGGACGCACCCGCCAAGCAGCCGATGCAGCCACTGTCGGCCACGCTCGGCGCCGCGCTCCCATTCCCGATGCCCACGCAGGAACTCCCCTTCCTCGACATCACGCGCCTCGTGGAAGAAGACGCCCTCGCCACCGGCGCGGTGCGTGAAGGCATCGCCCGCGATTTCGTCGGATTCGACCCCGCGATGGGCCACTGGATCGAACTCGCGGACGGCGGGCTCCTCTGGGTCATGGACATCACGCTGCCCAGCGCTTTCGGTGTCCGCCCGCATTTCTCCGGAATGAACCTCCCCGCCGGCGCGCAGATGGTCGTCTACGACCCCGCCCTCCCCAACAACCTCCCCGATCCCTACGTCTCGCGTGGCCCCCTGAACACCGGTGAGTTCTGGGCCTGGACCTGCTGGAGCAACACCGCCCGCATCGAGGTCTACTACCCCGCGAACGTCGCCGATCAGGCCTTCAACCTCAACTTCGTCATCGACCAGGTCGGTCACATGTACCGCAACCCGGCGAACGGCGAAGTCTCCCCGTGGAACGAGAACGAGCTCAACTGCCACCAGGACGTCTCCTGCTTCCCGGCCTGGAACAACATCCGAAACTGCGTCGGCCGCATGAGCTTCCAGCTCGACGGCGGCTTCTGGAAGTGCAGCGGCGCCATGCTGAACAACACCAGCAGCGACCTCACGCCGTACTTCATGACCGCCCTCCACTGCATGGAGGACAACACCGGCGCGCTCAACTCCCTCGAGGTCTACTGGTTCTTCCAGACCCCCTCGTGCAACGGCGTCGCCCCCTCGATGGGCTCGGTCCCCCGCAGCACCCGCTCGTCTTACGTTCTCACTACTGCCCAGACTGACATGAGCATGGTGATGCTCGAGGGCGTCGTCCCCCGCAACATCTGGTGGACCGGCTCCTCACTGCAGGCCTCCGTCCCCACCAACACCCAGGTCGTCGGCATCCACCACCCCGACGGCGCGTTCAAGCGTTACTCCAACGGCGCAATCAGCAGCGACTCTGCATCCTGTACCGCCACCGGGCTCACGCAGGGCATGATCGCGACGTGGGCCGGCGGCGTGACCGAGGGTGGGTCTTCAGGTTCGCCGCTCTTCCTCACCAACGGCGCCATGGTCGGCGTCGACTCCTGCGGCTTTAGCATGTGCTCCGAGCCTCGCACCTGGTACGGCCGCTGGGGCTCCTTCAACAACCTCTGGGCCTCCATCATCCAGAACCCCGGCTCCGACGACAACAACGAGAACAACGACTCCTGCGCCACCGCCACCAACCTCAACAACTACTTCAACGGCACGCTCTACTCCCAGATCGTGAAGATCAACGACGAAGACTGGTTCCGCATCAGCGTCCCCGCCCTCGGTACGGTGAACTTCAACGCCGTCTTCCAGAACGCCGACGGTGACATCGACCTCCAGATGTTCAGCGCGTGCGGCGGTTCTCTCCTCGCCTCCTCCGGCGGCACCGGCAACGCCGAGTCCATCTCCTGGACCAACCCCAACAACTTCGCCCGCGAGGTCTACCTCCGCACCTACCTCTTCAACGACACCCGCAACATCTACTACCTCGACTTCTCCCGCTTCGCGCCGACCGCTCCGGCGAACAACAACTGCGGCAACCCCCAGGTCCTCACCATCACCAACCAGGACCAGTTCATCCAGGGCACCACCTTCGCCGCCACCACCGACGGCGACGCCTCCTGCGGCTCCAGCAGCGCAAGCCCCGACGTCTGGTACCGCTTCACCACCGACTGCTCCAAGCAGGTCACCTTCTCCACCATCGGTGCCACCTGGGACACCGTCCTCTCCCTCCACGCCGGCCAGTGCGGCAACCTCGTCGAGATCGACTGCAACGACGACATCAACCCGCCCGACCGCTACTCCCAGCTCACCGCCCAGCTCACCCCAGGCACCACCTACTTCCTCCGCGTCTCCGGCTACAGCGGCGGGTTCGGCGCGTTCCCCCTCTCGATCGACGTCTCCTCACCCAACAACGACGACTGCTTCAACGTGATCGACCTCACCGAGACCGGCCCCTACGACTTCTCCAACTGCACCGCCACCACCGACGGCCCCGCCGATGACTTCTGCCTCGCCTTCGGCAGCAACCAGATCTACAACGACGTCTGGTACACGTGGTCCCCGCCCTGCGAGGGCGAGATCACCCTCGACACCTTCGGCTCAGGCTTCGACACCAAGATCGCCATCTACGCCCACCCCAACAACGAGTCCTGCCCTACCGGCCCCAACTCCGCGATCGCCTGCAACGACGACGCCAACGCCCAGCTCGAGTCCCGCGTCTCCTGGCCCGCCAGGCCCGGCCAGCGCTACATCATCCGCATCGGCTCCTTCGGCTCGACCGTCGGCGGCAGTGGCGTCTTCAACCTCCAGTTCGCTCCCCTCCCCGCCTACGCCGACGACGAATGCGCCGGTGCCACCGACATCATGCTCGATGGCAACAACCAGTGGATCCAGAGTTGGTACACCTGCACCTACACCTCCAACGGCCCCACCGAAGCCTGCATCGGCGGCGACGGCCAGTTCTACAACGACCGCTGGCTCGCCGTGACCTTCCCCACCGACGGCACCCTCGACTTCAACACCATCGGCTTCGGACCCGTCGACACCCGCATCGGCCTCTACGAAGACTGCCCCACCGACGCCGACACCCTCCTGATCTGCAACGACGATGTCGCCCCCGGCGACGTCACCTCCCAGATCATCACCCCCGTTGTCGCCAACCTCCGGTACCTCCTCCGTGTTGGCAACTGGTCTGAAGCCGGCTCCGGCGGCCTCGCCGCGAACGTCGTCTTCACCCCCTCCACCACCTCCTGCCCCGCCGACTACAACAACGACACCGGCGTCGATGGCGACGACGTGATCGCCTTCTTCGCCGACTGGGACGCCGGCATCATCACCGCCGACCTCACCGGCGACGGCGGAGTCGACGGCGACGACGTCATCTACTTCTTCGAACGCTGGGACAGCGGCTGCTAAGCCACCCTCCCCGCCTCACACACACCAAAGCCTCCCGCTCGCAACGGGAGGCTTTGTTCGTTTTTGGCCCAACCTACCACCCTCCCACCCTCTTGCCGTCCCACGCCAGTTCCATCCCCTCCGGCAGCCCCGCCTGCGTCTCCTCGTGCCCCAGGTCGTGCGCCATGTGCACAAAGTGCGTCCGCCCCGCGCCCACCCGCTCCGCCACGCTCACCGCTTCCCCCAGCGTGAAATGCGTCGGGTGCCTCCTGTGCCGCAGCGCATCCAGCACCAGCGTCTTCAGCCCCCGCAGCATCCCCCACGACTCCGGCGGAATCCCCGACACGTCCGTGCAATACGCCAGCGGCAGCACGTCCCGCGCCGCCTCCGCGAGCGCCGGCGTCGCGTCCAGCCGCCACCCCAGGATCGGCAGCTTCCCGTGCAGCAGCCGCAGCGGCGTCGCCCGCACCCCGTGCAACTCCACGCCGCGCCCCTCCTCCACATCCCGGCCCGTGATCGTCCACGGAATCAGCGCCGCCACAAACGAATCGTTCACGTTCCGGTGACGCTCGAAGATGTGCAGGTACACCCGCCTCAGATTCTCCATCGTGTGCTCGTCCGCGTACACCGGGATCGCTTCCTGCTGCACCGCGTTGAACCGCCGCAGCTCGTCCAGCCCCCACGCGTGGTCCACGTGGTTGTGCGTCATCAGCACCCCGTCGCACCGCTTGATCCCAAACCGCAGCGCCTGCTGCCGCAGGTCCGGCCCCGCGTCAAACAGGATCGTCCGCGGCATCCCGTTCGGATCCGTGAACTCCAGCGCCGCGCTCGTCCGCAGCCGGTTGTCCCGCGGATCGGTACTCGTGCAGACAGGGCAGTCGCACCCGATCGCAGGGATGCCCGCCGAGGTCCCCGTGCCCAGAAACGTCAACCTCATGCGTCACCGCCCGAAGTTGTCGAACTTCTCGAAGTCCGCGATGTCCTTCTCGGTCGGATCCGCCGACTCCCACGCCGTCTGGTACATCGCCTCCAGCGTCTTGGCCGCGTCACCCAGCCGCTCCACGATGAACGCCTTCCCCACCTCCCCCTCCAGCTCCCCGCTCTTCTTCATCTTGTACAAGGGCTCCACCTGCGCAAACGACCGCTTGATGTGCGCCACCACCGCGTCCCACGGATCGATCGCGTTCACCTCGCCGTCAAACGTCGTCGCCGCCACCAGCACCTTCGCGTCGATCCCGTGGTGCCGCACGATCGCCCCGTCGATGTACGAGTGAATCCCCCGATCCTTCGTGTACCCCTCCGGGTTCTCCCCCTCCCACCCGTGGTGATGCTTCGTCGTGTGCAGCGGCTGCGCCGCATCCCCCACCAGGTGACTCAGCAGCCCCATGTTCGTCATCGCGTTCGCACGCGCCATCTTGAGCTGCTCGTCCCGCTTCGGATCGTTCAGCTTCTCCAGAATCCGCACAGTCAGAAACGCGTTCTGCACCTTCGCGTACTGCTCCGCCATCCCGTACGGCAAAAACCCCGGCCACTCGTTCACCTTCACCGGATCCCGCGCCGCGTTCACCGGCCGCCCCTTGAACCCCGCCCCCGCACGCTCCCGCGCCAGCGTCATCTCCTTCACAAACTCGTACCGCAGCAGCGGCATCGAATCGATCGACATCCCAAACGGCTCCAGATCCTCCAAATCAATGTAATGCTCCGGGTTGTTCGCATGCATCAGCTGCGCCACCTTCGTCGACCGCCACCGATCCGGCACCGTCGCCTGATCCGCCACCTGCTCCATCGTCGACTTGTCCTTCAACCACCCCGGCACCGTCCCCGGCAACCCCTCCATCGCCGCCAACGTAATCGCCCGATGCCCCGGCGCATCCCACCCGAGCGAGCACTGCGCCATCATCCCAACCACACACGCCGCGGCAATTCCGTGTTTCATGGGGCAAGCGTAGGGGGATCACCGCCCGCTTCCGGGCCGCAATACCCCCTCCCCCCGACAACCGTCCAACCACCGAATCCGCCCTCTCTCCGAAAATCGTGGCAGCCCGCGTTCCGCCCCGTCGCTTGGTGGCCGCAACGCCAGTCCAGCGTGGTCCGCGTGTGTCCGCCGCACGCTCGGAGTCCGGTCACACTCGGAGTATCTTCATGCCCGCTCACCTCCCCTGGGCCGGCCGCGCACACGTCTACGCCGCCGCGGCAGAGGCCATGCAACAATTCCTCCTCGACCACGCCAAAGCCCGCCCCCGGCTCAACCGCGGCGGCGGCCAGCGCCGTCAACCCGCCACCCACTTCGCGAACGTCGCAGGTCTCTCACAGCAAGCGGCCGAAAGAATCGTGAAGTTCGATAAACTGGTCCGTCGCTTGGAGACCGAGTCCCCCAACGGCGCGGCAGTCGTCAGGCCGCGGTTCTTCGCGGGACTCAGCCTCGAGCAGACAGCCCAGACGCTGGGGCTCTCGACCAGCGCAGTCGACCGCCGGTGGGCGTTCGCGCAGGCGTGGTTGTACAAGCGGTTGAGCGAAGGTTCCTGAAAGGCGAACACCATGGCCGGAAAACTCCAACACATCTTCGAACACGCGGTCGGCATGGACCCCTCCGAACGCGCCGCGTTCATCGCCACCGAATGCGCCGACGACCCCGCCCTGCGCGGAGAAGTAGAGGCCCTCCTCCGCGCCCACGACAGCGCGGCGGGCTTCCTCGCGTCTCCAACCGCGCAGCCCCAATCCGCCGCCGACGCCGCCACCATCGCCTCCCCCATCCGCGAAGGCCCCGGCACCCGCATCGGCCCCTACAAGCTCCTCCAACTCATCGGCGAGGGTGGCTTCGGCTCCGTCTTCATGGCCCAGCAAGAGAAGCCCGTTCTCCGCAAGGTCGCGCTCAAGATCATCAAGCTCGGCATGGACACCCATCAGGTTGTCGCCCGCTTCGAGCAGGAACGCCAAGCCCTCGCGATGATGGACCACCCCAACATCGCCAAAGTCCTCGACGCCGGCGCCACCGATACCGGCCGCCCCTTCTTCGTCATGGAGCTCGTCAAGGGCGACCCCATCGCCGACTATGCCGACAAGCACAACATGAGCGTCGACGAACGCCTCGCCCTCTTCACCCAGATCTGCAACGCAGTCCAGCACGCCCACACAAAGGGCATCATCCACCGCGACCTCAAGCCCAGCAACGTGCTCGTCTCCCTCCAGGACGGCAAGCCGCACGCCAAAGTCATCGACTTCGGCATCGCCAAAGCCACCGCCGCCAAGCTCACCGAGAAA
>JBIKMF010000516.1:0-2553 GCA_044359425.1 Phycisphaerales bacterium | reverse complement strand
TCGGCTTTCTGTCGCCGGCGATGAAGACGCTGGCGACGCAGGGGTACCGGTTCACCATCGGCACGGTCTCGTGGCCGATCGCGTTGGCCCTCGGAATCGGCACCCTCGTCTACGTCGGGATGATGATCGCGCAGTTCTACCTTTCGATGCGCCACATGGAGGACCTCGCCGGCCGCGCGGAGGAACCGATCCTCGTGCGCGATTGCAAGCGCGGGCTGTGGGCCCTTCCGGCGATCTATGTGCTGGGCACGTGCATGGTGATCGGCCCGTTCGTCGCGAGCCTCGGGTTCATCTGGTTGGTCGGTCGGTTGCGGGTCGTGATCGCAAGGCACCGCGACGCCCAGCGATCACCCGCCTGATCGTCGCGCCACGCACAGCACCGAGCCGCCGATGGGGCTCGGCAGCAGCGGCGTGACCCACTTCTCCGCCTCGAACACCCGACGCAGCACGCCGTTGACCGCGCGCGGGAGCGGTTTGATCTCCGCGCCCGCCGCGACGTTGCCGCCGCCCCGCATTTTCGCGGCAAAGCGTGCGGCGGCCATGAGGGGGAAGAGCGCGACCATCTGGTACGTGAGCAGGGAGACTTCGAGCCCGGTTCCCTCGATGAGTCCGCGGACCTGGGCGCGGGTGTACCGGCGGAAGTGGTGGTTCGCGACGTCGTGCTCGCTCCACATCCACTGGTGCGCGGGGACGGTGATCACGAGCGTGCCACCGGGCGCGAGGAGTGACGCGAGCCGCGCGACCGCGCCGCGGTCGTCCTCGACGTGCTCGACGACTTCGGACGAGACAACGAGGTCGAAGGAGGCATCGGGGAGTGGGATGGCATCGGGCAGGTGGCCCTCGAGGACCCTCAGCCCGCGCCGTGCGCAGGCGTCGCGCGCCGTGGCGTCCATCTCAACGCCGATCGCGTCGTACTTCGCGGCGAGTTGGGCGAGCAGGCCGCCGGTGCCGCAGCCGATGTCGGCGACCCGAGCGCCGGGCTTGGCGATGCGTTCGATCAGGTGCAGCAGGATGTTGTTCTTGGCGACGAACCACCAGTAGGTGTCTTCGAGGCGTTCGTGGAGCTGGTAGAGCTCGGGCTGCATGGCTCAGGGGGCGACCTGGGTGTGCGTGGGGACGGGCTTGACCTCGCGCAGGCTGTTGTCCGCCGCGCCGACGCGTTCGCCGACGATGTACACGGGTCGGCCCTGGACGTTGCGGTAGATCTGGCCGATGTAGATGCCGATGACGCCGAGCATGACGAGCTGAACGCCGGCGAGCGCGAAGACCCCGCACGTGAGCAGCGCGATGCCGCGCTCGAGATCGGGGTGCCAGAAGAGCTTGTCGAGCACCACGATGAACGTCGCGGCGACGGCGAGTGCCGTGACGCACAGGCCCATCCACACCGCGACGGTGAGGGGCACGGTCGAGAAAGTCGTGATGCCGTTGATCGCCAGACGCGTGAGGCTGAAGTAGTTGTACCCGCTGGTGCCCGCGTGCCGGGGCGGACGCCGGTAGCGCACGCTCTCCTGCCGGAACCCGATCCACGCGACGAGCCCGCGGGTGTAGCGGGGGTACTCCGTGAGTTTCGTGAGATGCTCGACGACGCGCCGATCCATCAGCCGGAAGTTGCCCGTGTCCTTGGGGATGTCGATCTCGCTGATGCGCGAGATCAGGCGGTAGAAGAGGTGCGACGCGGTCTTCTTGATGACCGGCTCGCCCTCGCGCATCGTCCGCTGGGCGTAGACGACCTCGGCGCCGTCGCGCCACTTGGTCACCATCTCCGCGATCAGCTCCGGCGGGTCCTGCAGGTCCGCATCCATCAGCACCACCGCGTCACCACGCGCGCCGTCCACGCCCGCGGTCACCGCCGCCTCGTGCCCGAAGTTGCGGCTCAGGTTGATGCCCACGATCCGCGCATCCGCCGCCGCGAGCTCGCCGATCAGCCGCCACGTGCCGTCGCGGCTGCCGTCGTTCACGATCACGATCTCGTAGCCCAGGATGAGCCCCTTCTCGACGCACCCGTCGAGCGTGGGACGCAGCCTGCGCAGCAACTCCGGGAGGTTGCCCTCCTCGTTGTACGCCGGGATGACGACCGAGAGCAGCACGGTTTACTTCCCTTCGGCGCCGGGCCGAACCTCGACGACGATCAGCTTGCCGTCGCCGTAGTACTTCCGGAACGTCTCGAGCACCTGCTCACGCGTGACCGCGCCCGCGAGGACATCGGCCCGCACCGCGCTGTCGAGGTTCGTGCGGCGGAAGGTCGCCTCGGAGAGCGCCCCGAGCCAGTACTGCTGCTGCTTCACGCTGGTCTCGAACGTCTTGGCGATCTGCAGCTTGGCGACGTCGAGCTCGGCGTCGGTCGGGCCGTCCTTGGCGAACGTGGCGAACATCTCGCCGATCTTCGCGATGAGCGCATCCGCCTTCGCGGGCTGCGTGGTGGAGGACGCGCTGAAGACGCCGAAGCCGGGGTAGACGTCGCCGGTGGAGGACGACGAGCGGATGCTGTACACCAGCTGCGCCTTCTCGCGGATCTCCTCGATCATGCGGGTCGAGAGCACGCGCGAGGCGAGC
>JBIKMF010000515.1:0-2555 GCA_044359425.1 Phycisphaerales bacterium | reverse complement strand
TGATCACTTCCGTCGAGGTCGCTTGGGGCTCCCCCGCCTTCCCCAACGGCGGTCCTGCACTCGTCGGCCTCCCCTTCAACTACCACGTCTGGGCCAATGTCGGTCCCGACACAAACCCCTCGGGCCCGAACGCGGTCCTCCTCTTCTCGGGCAGCAGCACCATCGACCCGCTGAACGTCGCCAACAACACCTTCCAGTCCCTCGCGGTTCCGAGCATCGCAATCCCCGGCGCCAGCTTCTTCGTCGGCGTTGATCTCGCACACCCCGCGCGCAGCTTCCCCATCGCGGTCGACCAGACCGCACCCATCGCGGCCCGTAGCTGGGCGGGCGGCGGGACATCCTTCAACCCCAACTCCATCGGCTTCGGTACCGGTGGCGCGTTCGACATCGTCGGCCTCGGTAACTGGATGATCCGTGCCAGCGCGGTCCCCACCCCCGGCGCGCTCGCGCTCCTGGGCCTGGGTGGTATCGCCGCCGGCCGCCGTCGCCGCTAAGCCTCATCCCACGCTCTGGAAACCGTGGACCCCAAGCCCCGGGCATCTCGCCCGGGGCCTCTCCTTTGGTGCGAACCCGTGCGTCTGGTCGTGAGCCGTCGCATCGCAGCTTCCCATTAGCGTCGCCGCCGCGCCCCGAGCACCCCCGCGATACCGAGGAGTCCCAGCGCACCCGGCGAGGGCACCAGCGAGAACACGCTGGGAATACAGGACACCAGGGGTGCCCCTCCCGCCGCGGTCGGGAAGTTGCCGAAGGCCGTGATCCCTCCGGTCTGGATCGACTGATGCGACCACGTGAGCTCGTACGTTCCCGCCGGCAGAATCCCCCCGAACGAGAACGGGACGAAGAAGTCACCCACACCGTTGGTCGATGTGCCGGTCAGGTTCACGTACGACGTCAGCGTGTTCACATCGCGAAGCCCGAACGACGCCGTCACACTGTGACAGGCACCGGTGTTGAAGGTGTTGCCCTGGGCCACGCCGCTCCACGCCCAACCCGTCGGGCTCGCGAGACTGAACTGGAACATCCCCATCGCCCTGCCGTACGCCTCTTCCGATCGATTCGGCCCACTCGGCGACACGCTTGATCCGAAGATCTCCGCCGACGTGCACGCGTGCAGCTCCACGCTGCTGAACTCGCGCCCGATGCCCAGCGGACCCGAGGGCGAGAAGGTCGCGCCCAAGTGGGCCACGCCGAGGCCGCTAAAGCCGCCGGCTTGGAAGGGCCGCGCGTCGTGGTACATGAAATCGTTGCCCTGCGTCTCGGGCATCGTCCCCGAGTTCCCCACCGGCACCACCGGACGACGGTACACCGCCCCGGCGCTCTCAACACTCCCCGACAGGACCACGATTCCCTGCCCGAACGTCGCCATCGTCACGAGCGAGTTCGCCGCCACCGCCATCGCCAGCACTGTGCTGTGTCTCATCTCTTGTTCTCCTTATCAATCGTGCCATCAACCCCCACCGCTCCGCGACGAGAGCGACCAACGCCACCGCTCGACGCGCAACGCCCACTCATCGCTCAAGCGCCACCAGAGCCCGTCACCGCCGCCGACGAACTCCGACCAACGCCGCAAGGCCGATCAGACACGCAGCACCGGGAGCCGGGACCAGAACGACCGAGCAGCTATCGACGTAGCTCGCGTTGTCGTCGTACCTTGAAAGTCCCTGAAAACTCAGGGTCGTCGTCGGGGAGTCGGCGACAAAGGTGAACGCCTGGAGGGTCCAGGCGATGTTCACACCAGGGGCGGTTGGCGTCAGGGCCGTGTTGAGCAAGTTGTTCGCTCCATCGAGCCGAACCCCGATCGTCGCCGCCGGCAACTGCCCGTTCGACGCTCCGATCCAGAACGACAACTCGTACGTTTGCCCGATTCCGGTGGCAAACGACTGGGAAATGGTCGCTTGACTGCCGGTGCCGCTCAGGTCCAAGTAGTTGTCGCCGTGGTGTGCGAAGTTGAAGGTCGAGTTCCCGGTGTCGATCCCAGCGTCCGGTGCGCGATGAATCACGATGTTGCCGGATCCTGAAACCGTCCAGTGCGGAACTCCCAACGAGGGAGCCCAGTACTGCCTGTGAGAACCGGTGAACGCGGGGTTCTCAAAGCTCTCATTGAGCAGGAGGTTCTGCCCGAGTGCGGGCGTCGCTCCGCAACCCATCCACGCTGCCGCCGCCCACCCAAGAATGCCCCGCGGCGTCAAGCCTGCCAAGCCTCCCACACCATTCGCAAGATTCATTGGTCGTCCCTCGCGCAACGCGTCCAGCCACAGTGTGCGGTGGATCACGTGCTACCCCCCCTTCGCGGCGGCGACCACGATCTTGCGCGCTGCTCCGAATTTCTCGAAACCCCATCCCACCCCCCCCGTGCTCCCGCGATCGCCCGATCAGGGGTGCTTCCAGCCCGCTTCCGCCCGCACCACCCCTCTCTGCCCTCCGGACCTCAAAATCACGCATTGCCTCTGCGATGCCCTTCCATCCGCTCCAATCCCTCGCCCGCGCCGGTGTTGACCCCAGGGCCCTCCTCGCCACCGCCCTCGTCTTCGCCCCCGCCGCCGTGCTCCTCGCCT
>JBIKMF010000130.1:0-9762 GCA_044359425.1 Phycisphaerales bacterium | reverse complement strand
GTTCGGATCCACGGCGACGGCGTAGTAGTCGCCCCAGCGGCCACCACCATCGGATTCGCCCTGCTTCACCACGACGGGCACGCCCATGCGACCGAGCGGGTCGCCCGCGCGACGGCCGGCGATGGCAACCGCGACGCGGGTTGTCGCCGATGTCACGCCGACGGAGACGCCGGCGTCACCCGCGGCGTTCGCGGCGATGGCGGGGAAGACCGTGTGCATACCGGGGCCGGCGTCGATGTCACCGGACTGAACGCGCGTCACGCTCCCGGTGTTGGGCCAGGAGTTCAGGTTGAACTCGTGCCAGCGCGCGACGTTGCGGCCGGAGATGGACGCGTTGTGAACGAGCCACAGGCGGCCGTTTCGGAAGTACGGCATCGTGATGCCCGCGTTCGAGACCTCGCTGCCGTTCACCGTCGGTGCGCCGATTGCGCCGCTGTACGCGGGGGTCGTGACGTTCGTGCTCACGATGGTGGGCGCGGTGATCGGGTTGCGGATGGCGTACACGCGGGCCGTGGTCGAGTTCACGATGTGCGTGAAGTACGCCGCGTTGTTCGCGCCAAAGTGCAGCGCGGGCATGCAGGTGTACAGGCCGGCCTCGCGGAGCGTGGAGTACGTCGCGGCCGCGCCGGTGAGAAGCGGGGTCTTGTTGAACACACGGAAGCCGACGCCGCCGTACGGGCCGCCGCTCAGCCCGAAGAGATTGCCGGTGACGTAGTACGCGTTGTTGTCGTACCCGATGCCCGGGAAGTCCCACCAGACGGTCGAACCGCCGATGTCGAGAACCGCGTCGGTTCGATACTTGTACCAGGTGCCGTTGGGGTTGCTGTCATCCGAGATCGCGATGTCGATCCAGGACTGGTCCGGGTCGTAGACCTCCAGAGCGACCACCACGAATCGCTGCGCGTAGTGGTCGTAGATGACCTTGGGGTCGAACACGAATCCGCCAGCGCCCAGGGCGCCAAAGAACCCCCCCGCGTTCGCCAGACTGGCGCGGAATGTCTCGGAACCGGTCGCTTTGTCGTAGAACGCGATGGTCGCGTTCACCGCGACAACGACGTGGGACGGCCCGACCGCCACCGTGGGGTCCGGCGGGTTCCAGCCGGTGGCCCCGATGGTCGGGAACATCGACTCAGGATTCGTGCGGGGCTCTTCGAGCGTCTGCCCGGCAATCAGGCCGTTGCCCGCCCCGGCCGGGGCCGGCGAGGGCTTCGAGTGGGCGGGGAGCATGTTGCGCACAAGCCGCGGCTCACCGATGAACGGGAGCGGCGAGGCCTGCTGCATGGTGCGGGTATCGACGACTTCGGCGGCGGTCGTTCCCTGGACCACGTCGCCGGGCTGGGCGAGGGTCGGGATCGGAACCTCGGGTCGCTTTGTGGGAGCACCGGCCTCTGGCTGGCCGGCGGGGTTCATCGGCTCGGGGGGCGCGGAGTTCTCGGTCGTTGCGGACGAACGGGGTGAGAGGTTCACGCCGGCGAGGGCGGCGAACGTGACGGCGAGGCTGGCGAGCAGAAGCTTGTTCACCGGGAACTCCGAAAAGCGAGGACAGCGCGGGACAGAACCGGTCGTGCGGATCCTGTTCGCCGCATCGGCGGGGGGTGTTGCACCGAAGGCTCAGCGAGTTGTGATGGGCAGGACGGCGGGCTCGAACTGGACGAGGGTAGCCGGTGCAGGGGATCCCGCGAGGGCCGCTGGCAACACTTCGCGCGAACCGAGCATTCCGGAGACATCGAGCGCTCCGGAGGCCAGCAGCGAGACGCCCTCGACGATGTTCCCGCCGAACACCCCGGAGATCGTGGCCTCCCGCGAGGCCGCGTGCGAGAGGTCCAGCCCGGGCTCAAGTCTCAGGGTCGAGGTCAAGAGCAGCAGGCCCCGCGGGCGGAGCAACTGGGAGCCGACGGGAGCAAGGGACCCTCCCGAGCAGTCGACGACGACCTGCTGGTCGTACCGGCGACCGACGTCGCCGATGGGACGGAACCGGATCCCAAGACGCTCGCATTCCGTACCCGACCAAACACCGTGGCCGAGTACCCGAACATGCTCGCAGTGCCGCGAGAGAAGTTGCGCGACGATCAACGCGAGAGGACGGTCGCCCAGGACGGTGACGAACGAACCGCGCGAGACCCTCGCGGCGGCGGCGATTCGCGCGGCTTTCGCCACCGACCACGCGAGCACGGCGTGTTCGTCGGGGAGTCGCGCGGGGAGTTCGACCAGGTTGCGCACCGGCGAGACAACGAACTCCGCGAGCCCACCGTCGCGTCCTTCGTAGCCCATGACCACGCGGGAGGAGCAGATGCCCGCCGCGCCGCCGCGGCAGAACTCGCAGGACGCGCAGGTCACAAGGGGCGAGACGGCGACGCGTTTGCCGAGCCACGCGGCGTGCATCTGCGGGGCCGAGTGAACGGTGCCGACGAAATGGGAACCGGGAATGCCTCGGAACGCGGGCGGGCGTTCGTCGGCGGGTTCGGCGAGAGCCAGGCGGGTCTGAATGAGGGCGGAGTCCGAGGGACAGGCGGGGACGGGGTAGGTGTCCTTGAGAACGGTTCGGGTGCTGTCGCTCCAGTAGGCTCGCATGGTGGTGTGCGGGAAGAAGATCGGCAGGCAGAGGGTCGGGGTTTGGCGGGATGCGGGGAATGCGCATCAACCGACAATCTGGGCACAGCGAATCCACCGAAAACGTGGATTTGCCTGCGGCGGAAGCCTTTGCGGCAAAGTGAGTGGATTGGGCTGTTCGTGCGGTCGCAGGGGCCGTACTTTGTGGCACGTATGGAAGAACCACGAGAAGGCAACGAGCGGGGCGACTGGAAGAAGCGGTTCAAGGGGCCCACGCAGACGAGCGTACAGCAACTGTTCGACCGGCAGCCGCCCCAATCGCTGGAGGCGGAGATGTCGCTGCTTGGCTCGATGCTTCTCGAGCCAAGCGTGATCCCGGACGTGCTGGGGTTCCTGAAGGGGCCGGAGGACTTCTTCAAGGAGGCCCACCGCGAGATCTATCGGACCATCGTCGAGCTGTACGACACGCGACAGACGGGCGACCTCGTGCAGATCCTCGACCGCCTGCGGGACCGAGGGCTCAGCGAACTCGTGGGCAACGGCGAGTACCTCGTGGAGCTGGCGAACAGCGTGCCGGGACCGGCGAACGCGCCGCACTTTGCGCGGCTGGTGGGCGAGAAGGCGAAGCTTCGGCGGCTGATCGATGCCGCGGGACAGATCCTCTACGACGCGTACCACGCGGGTGAGCTCGGGCCCGACGGCGCTCGCGAGGTGCTGGACAAGGCCGAGTCGTCGGTGTTCGACATCGCGCAGGAGCAGTCCTCGACCGACCCGCAGAGCCTCGCCGAACTGCTCAACGTGGAGATGCAGCGGATCGAGAACATGGAGTTCAGCGGCTCGCAGCTGACGGGGCTCTCGTCGGGGTATCACGATCTGGACGAGATGACGCGCGGCTTCCAGCCGGGCGAGTTGATCATCATCGCGGCCCGTCCCTCGATGGGCAAGACGAGCCTTGCGATGAACATTGCCGAGCAGGTGGCCCGCGGCGGCTCGGCGCACCCGAGCCCGAAGACCGGCGAGTATCCGGTCGCGGTGTTCTCGCTCGAAATGAGCAAGAACGCGATCGTGCAGAGGTTGCTGAGCTCTCGTTCGAACGTTTCTGGCCAGTTGCTGCGCGGCGGCACGAGACTCAGCCGCGAGCAGTTCCGGAGCCTCATGATCGCCGCCGAGGAGCTGAAGTCCGACCCGATCTACGTCGACGACACCCCGAGCCTGACGGTGCTCTCGCTCCGCGCTCGCGCGCGACGGATGGTGCAGCGGTACGGCGTGCGGATGATCATGATCGACTACCTCCAGCTCATGACCGCGCCCGGCGCGGCCCGCGAGAGCCGCCAGGTCGAGGTGTCGGCGATCAGCCGCGGCGTGAAGGCGCTCGCGCGCGAGCTGAGCATCCCGGTGATCTGTCTTTCGCAGCTCAACCGCGCGAGCGAGTCGCGCGAGGGCAACAGGCCCCGCATGAGCGATCTACGCGAATCGGGATCGATCGAGCAGGACGCGGACGTGATCATGCTGCTGCACCGCGAGGACTACTACCACGTGCAGGACGAGGACTGGAAGATCGAGAACGCGGACAAGATCGGCGTAGCGGAGCTGATCGTCGCGAAGCAGCGTAACGGGCCAACCGGCGTGGTGAAGATGGTCTGGGACTCCAACACGACGCGCTTCAAGAACTTCGACGCGGGCGCCATCGCGCCCAGCGGGTACGGGGCGGCGCCCAAGGCTGCTCTCCCCGAACCCAAGCCCCGGCCCGCGCCGAGCGGCGGCAGCGGCGGTGCGCCGTGGACCCAGCAGGGCGCCGGCGGCGGCGACGCGCCGTTCACCCCGACCCAGGGCCCCGGGGGCGCGTTCGGGGGCCGTTCAAAGACCGGTCCGATCGACAACCACCGGGACGGGGGCGGCCCCGAGGCCGATCTGGGCGACATCCCGACCTGAGATGATATAACAAGGACCGGCTCACCCGAATTGTGGACTCTCGCTGATCCGGATCGCACGACTCGCCGATTGAACAGACACTGGCGACCTCTTGTGTGACTACGGAGTGAGACGGCGTGCAGAAGCCCCGTTCGAAACTGTCGGCGATGGAGATCGATGCGCTCCACGAGAAGCTCGCCGAGCGGCTCGAGCGCGTCGGCGTTCAGACGCAGCCCGAGGTCGCGCTCAAGGTGCTCAACCTGAGCTCCCGCCCCGACACCCACCCGAAGGACTACGCCCAGGTCATCAAGAACGACCCGGGTCTCTCCGGTCGGCTGCTGAAGCTCGCGAACTCCGCGATGTTCGCGCAGCGCAAGCCGGTCACCAGTATCGATCGCGCGTGCCTCGTGCTCGGGCTGGAGCGCCTCAAGTCCATCGCGCTGGGGTTCCACCTCAGCCGAGCCGCGGCCAGCGGCGGGACGAAGGAGCTCGCGCGCCAGGTGTGGGGGCAATCGGTGTACCGCGCGTGCCTCGCCGCGGAGCTCTCGCGCCAGACCGCGCCGGGCCTCGTGCCCGAGGCGTTCGTCGTGGGCCTGATGCTTGATGCGGGGATCCCGCTGATGTCGCGGCTGGTGGGCCCGTCCTACGACGCGCTCTTCGCGTCGTGCGACATGCCGCTGAAGCTCTTCCGCACGGAGTTCGAGACACTCGAGTTCACGCACGTGGACGTGCTCGCGGCGTTGATGCGGCTCTGGCGTCTGCCCGACCTGCTCGCACGCCCGCTCGAGTGGCACCACGACCGTCCCTCCGCGACGCCGAGGCCGGACCCGGTTCACCGGCTCCACCGCGTGGCCTATGTCGCCGGCTCGCTGCAGGTCACCACGCTCCAGAAGACCGGCGAGGCCCAGCCACTGACGGTCAACTCGCCGGGCGTGCCCGCGGCCCAGCGACTGCTCGAACTCGACGACAACTCGATCGCGGCCGTCGTGAAGAAGGCGGGCTCGGAGTACAGCGCGAGCATCGATCTGTTCTCGGAGATCGCGGCGTCGCTGGGCAACCTCGACGACGTGATGGAGACGATCCAGATGCGGCTGGTGCGGGCCATCGACGCGAAGGTCGAGGAGAGCATCCGCGAAGAGCACACGAGCCGCCAGCGGTTCAGCTTCAACGGGCAGTCCATCGAACTGTCTCGCGAAGGCGCGACGATGGTCGCGTACCTCTACGACTCCACCGGCGCTCCGCTGGTCACGCACCGCTTCCAGCCGTCCGTGGAGGACCCGCCTGCCGTGCTCGCGGCGCTGGGTGTCGACCCGCAGCCCTGCGACGAGCTCGACCGGATGTACGACTTCATCCGCGCCGCCGCCTAATCGGCGACGGCGTTCCCCGTTCTTTCGGCATAGTGCGCCCGAATCATCCGCGGGATCTCCCGGAGCGTGATCGTTCGTGCGCCGGCTTTTCTTCGCGCGGCACCGATCGCGAATGCTCGCGACCACTGCTTCATCAGCACACCCCACGACCAGAAGACGCCGCGCGCCGGGTCGTAGCAGTTCGTTGATTCGCTCGTGATGCCGTTGAGCTCCACCACCGCGAAGCCCTCGCCCCGACGCAGCGCCTCGTCCGACTCGTAGCGGATATCGAAGCGACCGAAGTCAAAGCCGCCCGCGAATCCCAACGAGAGGCGCGAGATCGCGTCGTTCAGCGCGGGCGTGATCATGCGGGCGCCATCACGGAACAGCGTGCCCTGGCAGTGATTCCCTGAAACCGCGAGCGGCACGCGTTCGCCGCGGGCGGGCACGTCGAAGCACCTTTCGCCCAGCCTCGCGAGGAAGGTCTCGCGCTGCTTGCGGTGACGCGGGTGACGATCGATCAGTTGCTCGAGGGTTCTCTCGCCGTCGCCGGTCACGAAGGGGAACTCCTTCGCGGTAACCGAGAGAATCTCGCCACGCTCGAGCAACTCGCCATCGGGACCGACCGACCGAACCCAGAACACGCCGCACTCCAGCGGGCCGGGGTGGTACGGCTGCGCAACGGCGGGGCCGGTCATGGACCGGAAGTACCCGAGGACATCAGCCTCGGTTCTCGCGAGTTTCACCGCGTACCCGCGCTGGCCGGCGTCGGGCTTGAGGATCACAGGGAAAGCAAGGCCAGACGCGACGACCGCCGCGACACGCTCGTCGGGATTGCCAGCCGGGATCATCACGGTCCTGAGCACCAGCGGGGACTCGCCGAGCGCGTGCATGATCTGCGACTTGCTCTCGCCCACGATGCCGCCGCCGTTGCCGATCCCGGGGTTGCACGCGAAAGGCGTCAGCAGCGAACGATGGCGGGCCGCCAGAAGCAGCGCCCACGCGACAACCGGCGGGTAGTACGCCCACGCCGGCCAGTACTCGTGGTGCATCGCCCGCCCGATGCTCGCGCGCAGCGAGCAACGACCCGGGGCGGTCGGGAGACGCGTCGCAACCCAGACGCCCCCGACCACCACGCACAGGGTCAGCGCCAGACCCTGCCAGCTCGACTCCGATGCATAACGGGGCAGCATCCACGCGGTGAGGATCCACCCCGAAACGAAAAAGATCGCGGAGCGGAGCGTCCAGGCGAGCATCGCGCCCGCGGCGAAGTACCCACGATGGGACCGCGACGCGCCAGAGTGCCACGCCCCGCGCAGGCTGGAGGCGAGCGTCTCGGGGACCGCCCCCGCGTCAAAACCCGCGAGTACCGCACGCGTGCCGATCGCGCGTTTCCAGTACCCCGGACTCGCGCGGAGCGGGTCACGGAACACCCCGACCGCAACCCGCGTCCCCCGCGCGATCGCAAGGCCCAGCGCGGCCACGAACCAGTCCACGTCCACTCCAACAATCAACGCGCACGCGCCCAGCAGCGCCAGTCGGGGAAAGAACCACGCTACCGCCGCGATCGCCAGCAACTGCACGACCCACGGCGCGGCCACCATCGCACGACGAACCGAACTCACCGCACGCGCCGGCCCCGCGGCGGGTTCGCGAGGGCGCGGATCCTGCCGCGCTCGCTCCAGTGGCTGGCCCATCTCCACGCCCGCCACAAACCCCGTGATCTCGCGCGACGCGTCCATCGCGTGCGTGAACGGGATGAAGTGGTTGGCATCGAGCACAACCAGCGTGCTGGGAGCGATGAGCTGGTGGTGGCGTTCCGCGGCACGAAGGGGCACGAGGAAGTCATCGCGGCCATGCAGCACCAGCGTTGGTGTGCGGAGTCGCTCCATGATCCCGACCAACGGGCGCTGATCGCTATCCGCGAAAAACCGTGCGCACGCGAGCCGCCAGTCGCGGTCCCCCAGCGCGCCGAAATGGGGCACAAGGAACGGCCCGTAGACCCCCAACGTACCGGCGACGGCGTACTTGAGGTGCTCGACGTGGTAACTGCCGGAGCCCTCGTAACGCTGGTCCCCCACCGCCGCGAGCAGCGTGATGCTGGAAACCAACTCAGGTTGCTGCTCGGCCATGTGCAGCACGACCCCGCCGCTGTTGGACCAGCCAACCGCGTGAACGCGATCGATGCCAAGCGTCCCGAGCAACTCACCCACGGCGGAGGCGAAGCTCCGCATCGAGTAGTCGCGAACACGTCGCTCGGAAGTTCCGAACCCCGGCACATCGACCAGCAACACGCGCCGACCATCCGCGGCGAGCAGCGGCGCGAGACGAAGAAAGTCCGAGGCCGAACCCGGGCACCCGTGAAGCAGCACAACGGGCGTGCGGAGCTCGGTTGGGTCTTGCCATCCGCCAAAGCCCCAGGCCGCGAGATGGGCCTGCTGGGCACGCCCCCCTGCGTCCGTGTACTCGATGTTCTTCGACAGATTCTCGCAGGACCGCAGGGCGTGGTGGGGCTTGCGTTCAACGTCGACGAGGTTCGAGGCCACCACCGCGACCACGTACGCGATCACCAGCACCCGCAGCAGTAGCCGCCACACCGCAAGCCAAAAGGGAGTGGGACGTGGAGTACTCACGCGGAGATCGTGGGCTGCACAAGCCGTCGCTGGCGGATGTGCGCGGCACCGAGCTGTCCGCACGCGCCCATCATCTGCCGGCCCTTGGTCCGACGCCGCTTCGCGAACACGCCGCGATCGATGAGCCCCGCGAGGAACGCGGCCACCTGAGTCTCTTCTGGCGCGGGCCACGGGCTGTTGCGGCGTGGGTTGTACGGGATCAGGTTCAAGATGGCGAGCGGACGGTCGCCGTCCTTGAGCTCGCTCATGAACGCCGCGAGCTCATCCAGGTGCTCGGGCTTGTCGTTCACCGTGGGGATCAGCACGTACTCGATGCAAAGCTTGTTCCCCGCGAACCGGGGCCACGCCTTGAGCGCGGCCAACAGGTCCGCGATCGCCCACTTGCGGTTGATCGGCATGATCGACGACCGCACCGTGTCGTTGGTCGCGTTCAGCGAAAGGGCCAACTGCAGCCGGTGCCACCCCGTCTCGCGGATCTTCTCCGCCATCCGGCGAATCCCGTCCACGCGACCAACCGTCGAGATCGAGATCTTGCTGACCCCGATGCCCGGCCCGTTGTGGTCCTTCAGCACCGAAACAGCCTGGAACACGTTGTCCCAGTTGTCCATCGGTTCACCCATGCCCATGAAGACCAGGTTGCCGACATCAAAGCCGACCACATGCCGCGCGTTCCACCACTGGCCCACGATCTCCGCGGCGGTCAGCGACCGCATCAGCCCCATCTGGGCCGTCTCGCAGAACGTGCACCCCATCGCGCACCCAACCTGACTCGACACGCACAGGGTGTACTTCAGCTTCCCCGCGGAACCGATCATCGGGATCAACACCGACTCCACCTCCGGCGCCACGCCGCCGGGGAGCTCGCCCTCCAGCCTGGTCACGAACTTGACGACCGTCCCCTCGGGCGACTCTTCGCTCTGCACGTGCGCCAGCCGCGGCGGCTCGAACAAAAGCCCCGGGATGTCCGTCCGGCCCGTCCTGAAAATCTCGCGGTACGCCCGCATCGCACCGCGCGGGCCGCCCATCCGATCGATGATCACCTTCCCCGTCGCGGCGCGCACGAACTGCTCGCTGTTGAGGCCGAGCAGCGCGGCACCTGTTGGGAGCGGCGGGGTGGTTTCGTCCGGGAGGGCGTTCATGGAACATCCATGATAGGAGGCTCCCAGGGCCCCTAACCTCTCCCCTCATGCAGTCCGAGAATGCCGCCCCAACACCCGGATTCGATCTCTCCAGGATCACCCGACCCCTCGGTTGGCTTTTCCCCCTCGTCCTGTGGGCCTTCGCCGCCCTCTTCCTGCTCGGCGACTTCGGCTGGTGGAACG
>JBIKMF010000514.1:0-2573 GCA_044359425.1 Phycisphaerales bacterium | reverse complement strand
CCCCGGCGCGGCGACATCGTGCGGGGTGCACGGTCTGGGCTGTTCCCAGAGCGGTGTGTTGGGGCTGTTCGCGCCAGACCCCATCTGATTCTGGAGATTTGTCTCAGCCGCCCATACTCGGAACGGCAGAGATCACCCGCGGGCTCGAAGACCCGCGGAAGCGCCCGACGAAACGGTGGGTTCGGCCGCGGATCACCCCGGCCCGACCCCGCGAATAGGCACCCCTCCGGGGCCGTCGATTCGATCCGAATGCAGACAACAAAGGAAGCAAGACCGATGATCAAGTCCAACCGTCCGCTCGCTCGTCTGACCGCCGCCGTCGTCGTCGCTTCGGTCGGCCTTGCCGCGCCCGCGAGCGTTGACCACGAGATCCCGGCCAGCACGCACGACCCGGTCGCGCTTCGCCAGTTGCTGAAGATCGCCCCGGGCGTCCGCTTCCTCGATATCGACGGCACCCTCAAGCGCGTGTACGGCCCCAACCTCTCGGCCGGCATGACCGGCCAGCAGTCCGCACAGACATTCATCAAGAACTTCGCCACCCTGTTCGGAGCTTCCCCGAGCGAGCTCGAAGCCTGGGCCCTTTGCGCCCACGGCGGCAACGCCATCCCGCTCATGCCCGGCGCTGACGGCGCACCGAAGTTCACGCTGCACACGTTCCGCCAGGTCTTCGACGGAATCCCGGTGTACCGCGCCGACCTGCGGCTCCTGACCCGCAACACGCGGGCCAACGACCTCGTGTGGGCCGGCAACGCCCTCCGCCCCGTCGCTGGCATGACCATCGACCCCGTCGCGCGTGCCACCCCGAACACGAAGGCCGCCTTCGCAGCCGCCGAAGCCGCGCTGCCCGCGCTCGCCGGCGGCACGTTCTCGCAGCCGGAGCTCGCGATCTTTGCGGGCGTCGACGCCGCGAAGCCCGCCCCGCGCCTCGCGGTGGTGTTCTCCGCCAAGACCATCGCGGAACCCTGGGAGGTCGGTTACGGCGAGTGGGAGATCGTCGCGGACGCGTCGAACGGTGAAGTCCTTCACGTCGAGAGCAAGGTGCACGACGTGGACGTCTCGGGTCGCGTGAGCGGGCTCGCCACGAACGGGATCCGCGCCGCCGAGTGCGACCCCGAGACAGACCGTGGCATGCCGCACGCGCTGGTGACCATCGGCGGTCTCACCGGCTACGCCGACGCGCTGGGCAACTACACGATCCCCGGCGTTCCGGCCGGCAACTTCAGCGTGAGCTCCGGCCCCCGCGGCCGCTACTTCTCGACCTACAACCCGACCAACCTCGTGGCGGACACGGTGGGCGCCCTCAACACGGCCAACGTCCAGTTGAACACCGCCAACACCGACGAAACCGTCCGCGCGGGCGTGAACGCGTACCTGAACGCCAACATCGTCCGCGCCATGGTCGTCGGCGCCAGCCCTTCGTACCCCACCATCTCGGGCCAGCTCAACTTCCGCATCAACGTCGCGGTCACCGGCTCCTGCAACGCGTTCTACAACGGCTCGATCAACTTCTACAACGCGGGCGGCGGGTGCAGCAACACCGCGTTCTACGATGTTGTTCACCACGAGTACGGCCACCACGTCGTCGCCACCGGCGGCTCGGGTCAGGGCCAGTACGGCGAAGGAACCAGCGACTGCATGGGCGTGATCATCTCCGATCAGCCCCTGCTGGGGGTCGGCTTCCAAAGCAACTGCAACGCGGGCATCCGCACCGCGAACAACACCCTGCAGTACCCGCAGGACCCCGCGGTCGTGCCGATCCACACCGCGGGCCAGCTCATCTCCGGGTGCGTCTGGTCTACCCGCAACGCCCTGGTCGCCTCGGGCGTGACCGGGTATCAGCAGCTTCTCCAGCAGTTGTGCGTGAACGCTGTTCCCATGCACTCGGGCTCCACCATCGCCCCCGACATCACCGTCGACTGGCTCACGCTCGATGACACCGACGGCAACATCAACAACGGCACTCCGCACTACGACGAGATCAACGCGGGCTTCAGCGCCCACAACATGGATGCGCCCCCCCTCTCGATCCTGGACTTCACCTTCCCCGACGGCCTCCCCCCCGCCATCATCACCTCCGGCACCCCCGTCGACATCCGCGTGAACGTCTCCGCCGCCGCGGGAACCCCGGTCGACAACACCGGCGTCTTTACCTACCGCATCGACGAAGGCTCCAACATCAGCGTCCCGATGACCCGCATCGCAACCGACCAGTACATCGCCACCCTCCCCGCCCCTGCCTGCGGCCAACGGATCTTCTACTCCTTCTCCGCGCAGGACACCAACGGCTCCCTCGCCTACAGCCCCATCGGCGCACCCGCAGTGACCTACGCCACCTTCGCCCGCCCCGCCGACTCCACCGTCCGCTTCACCGATGCCTTCGGCACCAATCTCGGTTGGGTCGCCGTCCAAACCCCCATCGGCAGCGGCACATCCGTCGGTGGCTTCGTTCGCGGTGCCCAACTCGACACCAACGGCGCCGCCCCCACCTCCGACTTCGACGGCAACGGGCAGATGTTCTCCACCGACCCCCGCGCCGGCACCACCGTCGGCCAGTTCGACGTCGACAACGCCAC